>CALVKD010000036.1 GCA_944332525.1 uncultured Bacilli bacterium
AAAATATTTATTTTAAGTCTTACACTATAAAAATTAAACTGTATATTCAATTGAATTTTAATATCGATTGATTTTTTATAGTTTACATAAATTTTAATATAATTAAATATAAATATTTTATTTAGTGATGTAATACAATCTCTCGCTTAAATCACTGTTAATTTTTATGAGGATAAGATATTTTGTTTCATGATTAAGGGGTTTTGTGGATTATGAAATAAATATTTTATTTAGGGGTTTAACAAGATTTTGCGACATTCAAATTATTGTTTTTTTATATAATATTTTTCTTTAACGGCAGAAGTTGAAGCAGATGGGATATTTGGCAATTGGATTTGACTATAACTTATATATTCACCACTAGAATCATATGCGTGTATTTCATTAAATCCGTTATACATCAAAGCACGAGTGTAGCCTCTATTTAAATTAGTTACGGTTTGAGATTCAGCGGAAACAGACGAGCCAAAACTTGTTATATTCCCGGTTAAGGTATTTATATTTAATATTAAATTATTATCTTTATCTACAAAACTAATAATATCATTAAATTTTGAGGCACCAGGAGTAGTCATCATATTCATATTACTATTACTAACCCATGAGTATTGGTTACGGATATTATTACCAATTTTACAATAGGTGTTACAATTGGTAAAAAAATAACCACCTAATTTAAATAAATACAAATCATCTCCCGTAGCACCCATAACTTGAAAACTTAAATTTGTAGTAAAACTATCCTCCGAAAATAGTCTACAACTAGAGCTTCCTACTATTTGCGCAATATAAGGAAATTCTTCGCTTGCAGAAGTGGTATAAACTCTTTCTGGGTTATAGCTAGAGGCGGTAGTTGTTGAAAGAGCCTTAAAGAAAGAAAGAGAAAAATTTTCTGCGTTTATTTTTATCAAACATATAGCTCTATGTGAGCTACTTGAAGATAAACCCCTGGCCCTCACCAGCGTAACGAAACAGTCTTCTTGCTCAGAATAATCTGGAATAGCTATACCAGTGAGGCTATCTACATTATTCCCAACATAGTCAGACGTAATATCGACCTGATTTTGTAAGGATAAAGAAGAAGAAAATCTATAAATAGAAGTACTTGTTCCAGAACTCCCAATAACAAAAAAACTATTATATTTATCTATCCATATAACATCATAAATCTCCATCGTATTTAAATTAATCCAATTTGTCCTATCTGTGCTATATCTCCCTATGGTGTTTAAAGAAGAAAAATAAACACCATGGCAAAAATAAACTGTTTTATCCACTTTTTCCTCAGCAACGGTTTCCCAAGTCTTTAAATATTGTTTTGGTAAATAACTTAAATTATCAGCTTGGTTATAATTTATATACTCACCATTACATTCTATCCACTCTTCACCTATGTTTTGTTTAGTTGTGCATAAAATATCACCAACTTCAAACACATCGTCTGGATAAATATTGTTAACTTTTTGCTCTACCGTCATTCCAGAATCTAGTACCACATTGCTTCCTTTTGTTTTGGGATACAACACCTCATACCCATCCTCTATTTTAATATTCATTTCTATATTCTTGCTCATATTTTTCTCTCCTATAAGAAAATATCCATTTCATTTCTATTTCCAAACCCCTAGAAATTCAACGCATATTTTCTCAAAATTCAAGCTATTTAATAGAGAGAAGGACAAAAATTGTCATTAAATAGCTAAATAAAGTATCCATTTCTGATATTTTAAAAAGATTTTTATGGTGTAATATCAAATGGATATTTTATTTAGGTATTTAAGGGTTATAGAGTTGTCTTGATGTAGTATTTTTCTTTGGTGTCGTTGGTGGATTGAGAGGTTAGGTTCGGGAGAATATAACCGGAATAAAACTTATATTCGTAGTATTCTTCTGTATTTAAATTTTTAAACAACCTTGTCATAACGTCTTTATTGTTTATTCTTTGTATAAAAATCCCTCCTTCTCCGCTCACATCTTGAGGATAATTATATAATACAACATCATATCCATTATTCTCTGTATCTATTTTCCTCACTCTTATAGAATCCCCCAAATTTATCTGATAACTTGCTATAATATTATCATAATAATCTATATATTTACCTGAAGTAAGATTTTGTTCATAGTAAATGTGCTTAACAGGTTCTCCCAAAAAATCATCTAAGTTTAAAAAACACTCTCCTTGCGAATTTATAAAATAATTATTTAGATACAAAACAATTTGTTTGTTTTTGGTATATTCATTCAATTTAATAAAATTATTCAATGAATTTACACTCGCTAAATCTTTAATTTTTAAGTATCCTGTATTTTCATTCCCAAAAAGATAAAAATAATCATTTTGATAAAAAATATACATATCATTTAAATAATCACTATCTCTTATAGATTTTATTAATTTTATAACATCATTTTCTAAATCTATTTGAAATATCTCTATATAATCACCGTTTCTTGCTACAAAATAAAAATAATTATTGTTTACACAGTTACTATAACCACTAATCTCATCAGCACTTTCTCCATCATCATAAGAAATAAAATTTAAACTTTTATCAAACGTTCTTATGGTTAAATTTGAATTGTGTTTACTAAGAAAATAATATTTTTCTCTAACATTATCATAATATGCCCATGTAAAACCATAACCTCCTAAATCTATTTGTTTATAATTTTCCCACATATTTTCATCAGTTAAATCAAATAAATATCTTCCAGAAACTAATGAATTGTTAGAAAGTCTCCAAAAATTGTAAGGCCTTAATGATGAAATTACGCCACTATTAACTATCCCTTTATTTTCATACCTACTTAACGGCGTACTTTCTATGACACCTTCTAAGCTATCTACATCTACGCTTTCTCCATCACACTCCAACCACTTCTCACTCATATTCGGTCTAGTAGTACAAATAATATCCCCTACTTCAAACGTATCATCTGTCCTATGATTCTCAATAGCTTGGTCAATTGTAATATTGGAATCTGGCATTGTGATGTTTGTAGCTAGGGACTTGGGGTATAGGGTTTCATAAATTGAAGAATCGTTTTTGTAGTTAATTTCTATGTTTTTGCTCATAATAGTCTCTCCAAATGAAATTACCATTTGTTTTGTTTATTTTATTATATTAATTTACAACTCTTGATAAAGTCTAATATATTAGACTATTTTGAGCTTTAAGTATAATATAATGAACTTTAATAAAACATAGAAATTTGGCTTTGATTTAGTTATTTGTACTTTAGTTCTCTCATGCAAATAACTTTAATTACTTACCATTTGAATAGGGGTTCAGCTGGTCATTTTAGAAGAATTTTGGATTTGCTTTAGGTATCTGTGGATTGAGACTCGTTGACTTTTATCCTGGTAGTTAGACCGGAGGG
>CALVKD010000037.1 GCA_944332525.1 uncultured Bacilli bacterium
CCATTTCAATTTTGAATACTTCTGGATATTTATTGTTTTGCATTTAAAATAGCCTCCTTTTGAGGCTATTCTCTTCTTTATTTCTTTCTTAGTCTAGTAGGGCATATCTTTGACGCTTACGTCAGAATTTCATAAATTGGTATCTGTGACATTACAACAAAAGAGGTTAGAATATAATTCTAATCGATATTTTTTAGATTTGTTCCTCTATTTTAAAAATGTATAAAGCTTCTAAATTTATTTGATGCTTTTTTGCTTAATATAATGTCTGATATATTTTCAGTACATTATAAGTTTTGACTATTTCCGGAAAATATAAGATGATTATAGATTTAATGCGCTCTTAGACTGAACAGAATGGAGAATAGATTTTAGTTATCTTGACAAATGATATTAAAATGATATCATAAAAATATCAATATGGAGGTATTTATGAAAGAAAAAGTATTACGTCATCATGGGAATGGAATGCTATTTTTAATGATTTTTTCATTATTATATATAGCAGCAATAGCCTTGGCTTGTTATTTTCCCATTTCTAATTTTGAAGAGGGATTTGTCATTGCGGTAATCTATTTGTGTTTAGGCTGGTTTCCATTTTTGGGATTAAAAATTTTAAAGCCAGGTGAAGCTTTAGTCTTAACTCTGTTTGGAAAATATCATGGGACATTAAAAGAACAAGGCTTTTATTTTGTTAATCCATTATGTGTCGCGGTTAATCCAGCGGCTAATACTAAACTAGGGCAAAGCGGTGATGTTTCCGGATCATCTTTAAATATTATTCCTAATAAAGCTAATTCTGAAGGAAAAAAGATTTCCTTAAAAATAATGACCTTAAATAATAGCCGTCAAAAAATCAATGACTGTTTAGGTAATCCAGTTGAGATTGGTATTGCCGTTATGTGGAGAGTTATCGATACTGCTAAAGCGGTATTTAACGTTGATAACTATAAAGAATATTTATCTCTTCAATGCGATAGCGCCTTAAGAGATGTTGTCAAAATCTATCCTTATGACATCGCTCCTAATGTCGATACCACTGGAGACGGAATTCCTGATGAAGGAAGCTTAAGAGGATCTAGTGAAGTCGTTGCTTCCCGCATTAAAGAAGAGATTCAAAAACGCGTTGAAGATGCGGGAATTGAAATTTTAGAAGCGAGAATTACCTATTTAGCCTACGCTCCAGAAATTGCCGCGGTAATGCTTCAAAGGCAGCAAGCCTCAGCGATTATCGATGCTAGAAAGATGATTGTTGAAGGTGCTGTTGGCATGGTAGAAATGGCTCTTGAACGCTTAAACGAAAATGATATCGTCAATCTCGATGAAGAAAGAAAGGCTGCGATGGTTTCTAATTTATTAGTTGTCTTATGTGGAAATCACGATGCTCAGCCAGTCGTCAACTCAGGTAGCTTATATTAATGAAAGAAAAGAAACAGATTCCGCTTCGGTTATCTGCTGAACTCTATGACGATATCGCCGCATGGGCTGAAGATGATTTTCGTTCAATCAATGGACAAATTGAATATCTTCTCACCGAATGCGTTAAGCAAAAAAAGAAAACTGGCAGATCAACTCCCAGAGAATTCAAAGACGGATTGACAGATTTAGATGATGAATTAAAGATGCACGAGTAAGTCGTGCATTTTTGTTTTGAGCAGCTGTTTAATTATTTCTTGAATAAATAAAAGTTTTTTATTATATTCATATATATAAGGAGTTTTTTTATTTAATGGACGATCTTCCGTATATAGTAATTATTATTATTTGTATCATCTTTTCAGCTTTTTTCTCAGCATCAGAAACAGCCTACACTTCGGTTAATAAAATCAAATTAAAAACCCAGGCTGATGATGGAGATAAAAAAGCCCAGGCCGTTTTAAAAGTAATCGATAACTACGATCGCCTAATTTCAACCATTCTCATTGGAAATAATATCGTTAATATTTTGTCTGCATCTTTGGCGACTATTCTTTTCGTCAAAGCCTTTAACGATAATGGATCATGGATTTCTACGATTGTAATGACGATTATTGTTTTAATTTTCGGCGAAGTTTGTCCGAAGGGTTTTGCAAAGAACCATTCTGAAGGCATTGCTAAATTTGTTAATCCAATTATTAAAGTAATCATTTATATCTTTTTACCACTTTCTTGGTTACTCGAACAGCTTTCAAAACTTGTTAATAAATTATTTAAAAAGAAAGCTGAACCTGAAGCGATTTCTGCAGATGAGTTATTGACAATCATCGATGAAATTGAAGATGAAGGTATTATTAAACCATATGAAAAAGATTTAATTACTTCAGCGATTAAATTTGATGATATCGAAGTTAAAGATATCGTTACCCCGCGTAAAGATATTGTCGGTATCAATAGTGATGATACTGTTCATGATATCATCAATAAATTTGAGGAAAGTAAATATACCCGTCTCCCGGTTTATAATGAATCTAAGGATAATATCATCGGTATCTTGCATATTAAAGATTTCTATTCTTATATTCTCAGTAATAAGAATGAAAAATTTAATATCTTTAATGTTATGCAAAAACCTTTATTTATCTCTAAAGATACGCGGATTTCGACTATCTTTAAAATCTTTAAGGAAAAAGGTAAGCATATGGCGATTGTTCTCGATCAATTCGATTCAACTTTAGGTTTAATAACTCTTGAAGATATCATTGAAGAATTAGTTGGTGAGATATTTGATGAATCAGATGAAATGGAAGAAAGCATTAAATTAATTGGTGAGGACGAATATACAATGTCCGGTAATGAACTTTTAGAAAAGGTTTTTGAAGAAATTGATTATGAGGTCGATGATGAAGAAATGGACCTCAATCAAACTGTTAACTCTTTCTTAAGTGAAAAATTTGGGAGAATTCCTACTTCTGGAGATTCATATCTCTTTAACGATGAATGGGTCTTTAAAGTCATTAGCGCGAACCGTAAAGGCGCGATGGAAGTCAATTTAAAGAAGATTGATAAAGAAGATTAAAAAAAGAGATTTATTCAATCTCTTTAAATAACTTATCTAAAGCTTTAACAATGCCGTCGTCATCATTATCACATTCCGTGATATATGACGCGGCTTTTTTTGCTTCATCCTCTCCGTTAAGCATGCAGAAGCCGTATTTTACATCTTTTAACATTTCTAAATCGTTGCAAGCATCACCGAAGGCAATGGCTCTTTCATAAGGAATTGCAAAGTAGTTCATCACTTCTTGCAAAGCTTTTCCTTTATTGACATCTTCATAATAGATTTCTGAGATTTCTAGCCATTTTCCTGACCAGAAACGAAGTTTGATATGCTCATGTCTTTCAACGATTTCTTTAACGTAATTTTGGTGTTTTGGATTTTTAATCTTAATGCAGACCATTAAACAATCTTCATTAAGAATTTTTTTCATCTCACCGATATGGACGAGCATTTTCTTTTTATTAAAGAAGGTGTCAAGACTATCATCGCTATGCAATAAATAAATATCATTATGGGATTCGCAGACGATGTTATCAAGATACTCTAACCCGATTTCTTCAATTAATGAGATAATAAGTTCTTTTGGAAAGGCTTTTTCATAATGAGGAAAATCTTTATTACCTTGAGGATAGATAACTCCTCCGTTATAGCAGATGACTGGGGTATTGAGATTTAACTGCTGATAATAAGGCAATATTCCTCTTAACGGACGTCCGCTGGCAATAATGATTTTATGGCCTTGCGAGGCTAAGTTTTGTAAATAAGAAGTTGTTTTATACGATATTGTCTGGTCGCTTTTCAATAAGGTTCCATCCATATCTAAGGCGATTAGGTATGGCTTCATTTTACTTTACCTGATATAAGCCGATGGCTTTTTTAACTTTCTCAAGGGTGACTTCAGCAATTTGACTAGCTTGCTCAGCACCTTCTTTTAAGACTCTGTCGAGTTCACCAGAAGCGATGATTTCTTTATAACGGTTTTGGAACGGGGTGAGTTCAGCAACAATTGCATCAGCAACCGCGCGCTTAAATGTTCCATAGTTTGCTCCGACAAATTCTTTTTCGACATCTTCAATTGTGACATTTTTAATAGAAGCATAGATAGTCATTAAATTAGAAATGCCAGGTTTATTAATCTTATCGTAATGAACGGAAGTTTCCATATCGGTCACCGCGGACATAATTTTCTTTCTGATAGTCTTTTCATCATCTTTTAAGAAAATATCGCCTTTTGGATCGGATTTAGACATTTTTTTAGTTGGGTCAGATAATGACATGATTCTCGCTCCGACAGTTGGGATAACTGGTTCAGGTAAGGTTAAGATATCGCCATATAAGTGATTAAAACGAGTGACTAAGTTACGGCATAATTCAACGTGCTGTTTTTGATCTTCGCCAACTGGGACTTTAGTCGCATTATAAAGAACGATATCCGCGGCCATCAAAACCGGATAAGTAAAGATACCTAATCCAATGCTCTTTTCATTTAAATGGCTAGATTTTTCCTTAAATTGGGTCATTCTGGACATTTCACCCATATAGGCATAGTTGCCGATGATGGTTGATAGCTCGCTATGTTGACGGACCATGGACTGAAGGAAAATAATCGTCTTTTTTGGGTCAAGTCCCGCGGCTAGATAAAATGCTGCGACATCGCGGGTATTTTCTCTTAAAACCTCTGGGGCAATTGGCAATGTCAAAGCATGTAAATCAGCGATAAAAATAATATTTTTACTTTGATCTTGGAATTTAGGGAAGTTTCTTAAGGCTCCGAGATAATTTCCTAATGTCAATTGACCAGTTGGCTTAATAGCCGATAATGTTGTTTCCATTTGTTAATTTCTCCTATAAAAAAAGTGGTATATTCTACCACCTTATTTTGTAATCGCGGCAATTGCGCGGGTTTGCTTGGAATGCGTATTGAATTTTCTGAATTTGATTTTGGCTTCGGAAAGGAGCTGTTTTGTGTATTCCATAGCTTTTTCCATCGAGGTGGATGAGAATTCTAATTCGTAATCTTTGATTTCGTTATTTTCACCATAATAGTTTTCATCCAAACTGACAATGCCATTTTCGTATTCGAATTCAATACGATATGTGGTTAGGGAAGCGAGAACTTTTAATTCGCGGACATTGAAGCCGCAGTTTTCTAAAAAGTCTTTGATTTCGCCATCGGGGAAAATACCTTCATCTTCTAAAGCATCATACTCACGCCAGGTTAATGATTGGTTTTTCTCTAATAACCCTTCGCTTAAAGGTGTCTTCAGTGTTAATACGAAATCATCTAATTCTCTGACACGTAAAGCAAAATCGTTGTTTTTTAAAGTCCGTGATGGAGAATCAATATAATGATTTACCTGCTTGATTCTTTTATATCTCTCGAGATGGAGATAAGAAACAAGAGTTAAGTATTCTTCTTCTGTTAAGAGAACTTTTGATTCGATTTCAATATTTGAATGCATTTCATTTACTCCTTTATCTTAGGATACCTATATATTACAATATCTATTTTTTTAATTCTATATCTAGTAGATTAATTCATTTAAAAATATTGATTAAAATGCTAGAATTAGAAGTATGAAAAACACTTATTTTGTCTATGCTAATTCAAATCCCCTTTCTCAAGAGATTAAAGAAAAGATTCTCGTTTCATTAAAGGATGAATATGTCCTAGATGAAGAAAATCCTTCTTTAGTGATATCAGTTGGAGGGGACGGAACTTTTTTACGCGCGGTCAGGAAATATATCGATAAACTTGATAATATCGTCTTTACCGGGATTAAAACTGGTAAATTAGGCTTTTTATGCGATTTTTCTAGCGATGAGTATCAAACATTTATTTCACTATTAAAAGATGGCAAATGCAATATCTCATCTCATCGCTTAGTTTCTCTTAAGAGCCCTTATTTCTCTTCGTATTTTGTTAATGAGGCTAGAGTAGAAAAAATATTTGATACGTTGACCTGCGATTTATATATTAACGATGAGAAGATTGAAACTTTCCGCGGAAACGGCTTTAACGTCGCTACCTCGTTAGGCTCGACAGCTTATAACCGTTCTTTAGGAGGACCGTTAATCCATCCGGATATTGAAGGCTTAATCTTAGGAGAAATCGCTCCGATAAACCATAATGTCTATGGATCAATTACCTCGTTTGTCCTATTAAGAAAAGACGATAAAATAACTTTAAAGGGTAATTTTAAAGGAACATTTATCGGAGGTGATACCGTTTATCAAACAATTAATGACGATATAAATTCAGAAATCGTCATCACCCTTAGCGATAAAAAAGTTCAATTCGCACATTTTAAAGAGATGCGTTATTATGATAAACTAAAGATGTCATATGTGAAAGGAAGTAAATAGATGTACTTAGCAAATAGTTTTAACCTCAATTGGCTTTATTATATTATCGGAGCAGTTATTGTTATCGCAGTAATTATAATTGCAGTTGTCTTAATTGTTAAAAACAATAAGAAAAAGGCTTATTTCCGGGAAAGAAGAGAGGCTGATAATAAAATCATTTTAGCTTTAGGTGGCAGAGATAATATCTTAACTTATAAAGCTAATGGTTCAAGATTATCGTTAACTTTAAAAGATTATACCTTAGTCGATGATGAAGAGTTAAAAAAATGCGGCGTAGCTTCTTTAATTAAAATGTCAAATAAAATTACCTTAGTTATCGGTGAAGAAACTAAAGAAATCGAACAATTCTTAAGCGAACAATAATAGTTCGCTTTTTTTAATAGATGATTTATCAAATTAAATGCAACACTACATAAATGACTAGACACCTAATATTTCTTTAGGTGTTTTATATTGCAAACATTTTCTAGGTCTATTATTCATTAATTTCAAATTATTTGTCAATT
>CALVKD010000038.1 GCA_944332525.1 uncultured Bacilli bacterium
TAATTTCATTAATTATTACAATAACGAAAGATTACAAGAAAAAATAAAAGAGTTAGCTCCGATTCAGTTTCGGAATCTAACTCTTAGTGCTTCTTTATAAACGGTCCGAATTAATCAAACACGTTCACTTGTGAGGGATAAGATTTATTTCTTTACTGCTGTGATAACCAGATAGATAATCGCTAATGGCCAAAAGACAATTAATAGAACAATAAAGAGTAACAAGCTAAATTTTGTGTCTTTATTATTAGTAACGGTTGATTTATAAGCAGAATTTGTATCACTAGATGAATCATTCTTTGCTGTATTAAAAATAGAAGAATAATTAGGATTAGCTGTGCCGCAGTAAGGGCATTTCGCATCGCGTGAAGAAAATTGATAACCGCAATTTGGACATTCGTTTTTCATAATTAAATCCCCTTTTCAATATTAAAGAATGGTTTTTTCTTCTTCAACAGGAATTTCTTTACTTTTAAAGGTTTCTTCCGCTTTAGCTCCTTTTTTATCTTGATAGGATAATCCAAGAATTAAACCAATATAAACTATTAAAGCAAAAGCCATTATTATAATTGCCCAAGTTTTAGCTCCGCCAAAACCTGATAATAATAAATAACGTAAGCCTAACGGGATTAATTGATAAAGCAAACCTAAGACAAAGATGACAGTTGATGTTCCGCTTGGATGCTTATGTAAGAGAGCGAAGATAGCAGAGATAATTAAGATAACTCCGAAAAGAACTTTACTGATAATGTAATAAGTTAAAGCGCTATCGGTTAATAAAGATAAATCAAAAGTAAACGGTAATCCGACAACTAAACCTAAAACTATCATCACGATAGCTATAAAAGCAATTTTTAAATAATTCATAAGCTTTACTCCTTATTTAAATTCTCACCGCAGTTTGGACAGAACTTGTCGTCTAAATCTACTTCGTGGCCGCATTTAGGACAAACTTTACTAATCTTTGTTCCGCAGTTAGAACAGAATTTTGAATCAGCAGGAATAACTGCTTTACATTTTGGGCAGGTAATGGTATTGCTTTCTTCAACTTTCTTTTCTTCCTTTGGTTCAGGAGGAATAATTGTTGAGGTAGAAGCAGCTCCGGCGATATCTTGACCGATTCCAATACCCATGAAGGTTCCAGCTGCTGAGTTATTTTTAGCTCCAGCTTCTAAGACATCATAGCCTCTCGTAGTCCGATAGACTTTATCGCCGAGTTGTTCGTATTCAGCTTTCTTATGTAAGATTTCATTGAGTTGATCAAATTCATCTTCTGGAACGTTAATCGATTCAATTGAAAGATTGACAACTTCTACACCGAAACTTTGTAAAGCTTCTTTGACTTGCTCAGTTATAACCTTGCAGATATCATCGACATGCATATCGATTTCAAAGAAAGTAATCTTATTAGAAATGATATAAGAACTTAATTCTTTCTTTACGATTTGATTAATCTTTCCTCTAAAGAAACTTTGTAACATATCGTAATAAAGGGTTGTACCCTTCATTAAGGTACCAACTAATGTTTGGAAGAAGTATTGATAATTAGCGAGTTTAATTCCTAATTGTCCTCTCGCGCGAACATTAATTTGAATTTCATATTTTGGATCAATTAATTTAATTGGATCACTAGTGCCCCATAAGAAATCGAGTTTTAATCTTTTGTTTACGAAATAGATTTCAATTGGATATGGGTTCTTACCTCCGAAAAATGCTTTAGTAAAAGCTTTTAAGAAAGGTAAAAGTTCGGAATTAATCCGGTAACTGCCTTCTTCGCAAATCTTTTCAATTTGTCCGCTATGGACAATGATTGCTATTTGTCCAGGTGAGACAATTAATTTACTTTGATTGTTAAATTCATCGACTGGATGTTTATAAATCAGCCAATTAGTCAGAGTATTATCAAACCTTATCAGCTCATAAAAAGCCATATAATTTCCTCCATGTTTTTTATATTTCTAACTATATTATATATTTTTTATTTTGATTAACAATATATAGCGGCATTTTACTAATCTAGCTATTACTCATATTAATAATTAAAAGTTATGTTTCTAATTGACTGTTTGAAAAATTCATATTAAAACAAGAAATAAACAATTAGTTTATTTATAAGCTATTAAACATAAGGAAAATTAGTTAGATGATTTATAAGAAGTGCTATAAAAATTATTTTCTTTTAGCCATCATTTTCTTAGCTATCATCAAGATAAATGGGTTAGTTGCTGATATATCTTCTACATCTTTTTTTAATTTTAATTCTTTTAAAGCATAATCCGCGTAATCAACGCAGAAATCAATCCCAGAAACAAAAGAAGCCATTGATGAATTTAAAAATACCATCGGATAAGCCATTTCTTCACTTCTGGCTAAACGCGAAGCTAAACCTGCTTCTTTAAGCAAAGCTTCTGCTCCACCTGCCATTTTTTCAAATTCATTTTTCATGCCGGTGTTTGTTGATCCAGGCATAACATTATTCACCCTAATTCCTTGTTTACCTAATTTACAGGCTAACTCAGCACTATATTGAGAGATACATCTCTTAGAATAGATATAGGCAAATGTCGATGGTGATTTTTTAACTAATTTATTAATTAATTGATTGATTTCTTCCCAAGTAGAAGCATGGACAACTTTGTCTTGTTCCTTTTTATATTTTTTCCAGTTTAAACCGGCTGTAGACGAAACGAAGAGAATTGAAGAACCTTGCCCCATTCTCTTAACTAAATAATTTTCACAGATATATTTATTCGCGGTAAAGTTACAGTTAAAAGTAGTCCGGTAATCTGTCTTTGCACCAGATAAACCAGCTACTCCAAAGAACGAGTCGATATGCTCTGGTAATTCTTTCATGGCTTCATCGATTTCTTCTTTTTTTGCTAGATTGCATTTGATAAATTTTTCGATTCCGGTTACCGAACATGGATTTAAATCTAGAGCATAAACTTTAGCACCTAGGTCAACTAAAGTTTCAACAGTTGCTTTTCCCATTCCGCTAGAAGCACCGGTTACGACACAAATTTTATCGCTATAATTAAAATAATCTTTCATTTTGAACTCCTTTTATTATTTTCTTTATATGATACAATTGTAACATATAGTGTTTTGAAAACAATTTTTCTACTTTTTGAGAAGGCTAAGTGATACAAATGAATAAAGAATGTAACAGCAATAAAGTCAAAGTATTAAACGAAATAACTAAGCGAAGTATTATTGAAGCTTTTTTACTTCTGTTACAAAATCAACCATATGAAAAAATCTCCATATCGGATATTGTAAAAAAAGCTGGAGTAGCGAGAGTTAGCTATTACCGTAATTTTGATAGTAAAGAAAGTATTATTACCGCTTATTTAAATTCAATTTTTAAAATGGATGAAGAAGTGGATAATCAATATTTAACTAAGCAAGGTTTAATAAATAAATTAAGAAAACAGTATCAAATTTACTATGAAAATAGAAAATTTCTAAAATTATTAGAGAGAAATAATCTTTTACATTTGCTATATGAACATATATACAATCGTTCTATATCCACTATTGAAAAGATGGAATTTTATCAAAATGAGTTACAAATTCCTTATTTTTCAGGTAGCGCTTATGGAATTTTATTGTATTGGATTAAAACTGATTTCGCTTTATCTATTGACGAAGTGGTAAAAAGATTCGCGGATATGTCTTATGCCTATTATCAAGAAAAGATGAAGATGCGGTAATTAATTAGCGATATCTAATATTTGTAAAGTGTTGAGATAAGCTAGGCATATGTTATTATCTTCAAAAGAAAAATTAAGAATTTTCTCTATTTTATTAAGGCGATATAATAGCGTATTTCGATGGAAAAATAAATCGTTAGCGGCTTTTAAATTTTGTATTCGCGGTACATTGATGAAATATCATCAACTAAATTTTGCGAAACAAAATCTTTAACAAAAACCATATTTGTTTCTCTAATCATATTCATATCTTTGATTGGCAATATAGCAAGCGAGTGATCTTTTAATTCGCTATAACAAACACTTCTTGGTAATACTGATACCCCTGCTCCTTTTTTTATTAAATCTTTAATCGTAGCAATATTATCAAGCTCTAAAATGATATTAAATTCATCTAATGACATATTCATGTTTGTGAGTTCGGAAACAAAGAGACTTCGAGTCCCGCTAAGTTTAGAACGCAAAATCATTTTTTCTTTTTTTAAATCGTTGATATCAATGATTTTTTTCTTAGCCAGGGGATTATTTAAATTCATAACCGCAACTAAGTAATCGGTATCTAATAATACACTTGAATATTTTTTTTCAGGTACTTTTCCTTCGACAAAAGCTAAATCTATCTCATAACTTGATAATTTGTCATAAAGATTTTTTATAGTGTCAGAAACAATTTTTATTTTGGTTCCCTTGTTATTTGCACAATAATTTGCAAGTACTTCGGCTACTATATTGCTTTCAGAAGTATGTGTGATTCCAATAATTAAGCTCTTGGCATGCTTTTTCTCATCTTTTAATTTTGATTCCAATTCGTTATATAGCGAAACTATTCTTCTCGCGTATTTAATTAAAATTTGACCCTCAGGGGTTATTTTTAAATCATTTCCCACCCTATTAAATATTTTTATATTTAATTCTTTTTCTAATTGTTTTATGTGCTGGCTAACTGCTGGTTGAGTTAAATTTAATTTTTTAGCAGTTTTAGTAAAATTTTTAAGTTCGCTTGCTGTCAACAACGTGATAAGTTTTAAATCTTCCATAATTACACCCACCTATAAGTTTTTCTTATAATGTCATAATAAATTATTAGTTTACATTATAATCTGCCTTGTTAAGATATATTAGCATAGTCAGTAATTTTTTCAAGACAAACGAAGAAGGAGGGTTATAAAAATGCATTTAGAAATTTATAAATTATATAACGGGTTAGGAATGGCAACAATTCTTATTTCATTAGCGATAATGCTCTTAGCAGGATTTGTTGTATCGCTTTTGACCAAATTATTAAAATTACCAAATGTTACCGGGTATATTTTGGCTGGTGTTTTGATTGGACCATATGTTTTAAATATGATTCCGGCATCAATTATAGATAACATGAGTTTTATTAGCGATTTAGCACTGGGCTTTATTGCTTTTGGAGTAGGCAAATTTTTTAAGAAAAATGTCATTAAAAGCGCTGGTTTAAAAATTATTGTTATTACTGTTTTTGAATCTTTGCTAGCCGGCATATTAGTAACTATATTTATTGGAATATGCTTTCCAAATTTAGGATGGTCTTTTGCTTTGTTACTAGGCGCAATAGCAACTGCTACAGCTCCGGCTTCAACATTAATGACAATTAATCAATATAAGGCAAAAGGTGAATTTGTGAATACCTTATTACAAGTGGTTGCTTTAGATGATATTGTTTGTTTATTAATATTCAGCGTTGTTTCTGCAATTGTTAGTACTACAAGCAATGATGGACTAGATGTTATGAGCATCGCTCTGCCTATTCTGTATAATATAGCCTTTATAGTTATCGGATTTATCGCTGGTTTTGTTTTAGGGTTTCTTGTTGAAAAAAGAAGCTCTAATAGTCAATTGATTATTGCAGTTGCTATGATATGCGGTATTTCTGGTGCTTGCATTATTTTAAACATCTCACCACTTCTTTCATGTATGATTTTTGGTGCGTCATATATTAATTTCAAAGAAGATGAAAAACTCTTTAAATATATTGATCACTTTACTCCTCCAATTATGCTTTTATTCTTTGTTGTAAGCGGAATGAATATGGATTTATCGGCTTTTGCGACAATTGGATTAGTGGGGGTAGTTTATTTTATTGTTCGTATTGTTGGTAAATACGCAGGTGCTTATTTAAGCTGTGCAATAACTAAAAAGCCTTCTCCAGTTAAAAATTATTTAGGTTTTGCTTTGATTCCTCAAGCAGGCGTGGCAATTGGTTTAGCTTTTTTAGCTCAAAGAATCTTACCAGATAATATCGGTTCGACTTTTCTTTCAATTATTTTAAGTTCATCAGTGCTTTATGAAATGTGCGGACCGGTATTAGCTAAATTTGCTTTATTTAAAAGCGGAGCGATTAATAAAAATCAAATTCAGGTTTTAGAATCTAATAAATTAACAGATTCAGATAATAGTTATCAAAAAGAAGGTGTTAATCAAATAATAGA
The DNA here is from genome assembly GCA_944332525.1 of uncultured Bacilli bacterium. Lineage (GTDB taxonomy): Bacteria > Bacillota_I > Bacilli_A > RFN20 > CAG-449 > CALVJO01. Next base: position 6,170 of record CALVKD010000038.1, read on the forward strand.
TATTGATAAGAATATAGAGCAAGATCATAACTTGATTGACAATGAAAATGCATCTGTTTCTAAAAACTTAATTCATAGTAAAAAGAGGTAGTTTCTTCAAAATAATAATTATTAAAAAATCATAATATTATTGCTATGGGTTATTATAGACAAAATATTGAAAGCTTTTAGTAATTCATTGATGAAAATCTAACTATTTATTTTTGTGATTTTACGTATTTTCCAAAACAGTTCATAAAGGCGTAATAACAAAAAAAGAGATAAGCAAAAAATAGAGGAAGAAAAATTAAGAAGTAAAACCATGGATTAAGCTTAACAGAAAAGGAAGTATCTGGATAAGTAGTAACGCGAGTTGTGAAAATTGCTGCAACAGAAAAAGTTATTGCTAAAGTTATATAGATAATAGGAATGGAATAAAGAAATTTTTTACTTTTGAAAACGCGATAAGGCTTATCTAGATTAATAAATTTAATAGAAAAATAAAAGAGCCAAAAAAACATAAACATCTCCCAGCAGAACATAGTTATCGAAAAGGCATTTTCAAAGCTATAACCGATGAAGGTAGGGAAAGTTACGCTGCAGATACAAAAAACGGCTATTGAAAAGGAATATACCCAATATTTTCTTTGGATTAGAACATTATTTATTTTCTTTAAGTTTGCTTCATCTATAAATTTTTCATATAAGTGTTTTTTATTTTTCATATGTTTTTATTTCTTATTTGTAGTGGTTTTAATTATAAAATTTTTTTCAGTTGCAGTGAAGAGAAATGCATCTATTGATAAGCCATATCTTGGATTAATTCCTTCTCTTGAATCAGCTATAGAAATTGTTTTTAATTAGAACTAGTATTTTTTGTTGATAACCAGAAATGCTAAAATTACTTTTACTAATACTAACTATTATTTACTTCAAAATGGAGCTTAATTATTTGCTTTTTTGTTAGCCAGATCATTTAGCCAGATCCTTATAAGCTTCTAAATGTTCAGTTATTTCTTTTTCTGCGATATCTTCTAGAGTTTTGTCTTCGGCAAATTGAATGTTTGAATTTTTTGAAATTTGAAAAGGTATCCTTTGTTCTCTTATGGCTTGTCTAATAAACATATTGACAGCTGAACTGAATGTTATACCCAAATCTTTAAAAAGTATATCAGCTTCCTTTTTTATTTCAGAATCTATGCGAATAGTAATATTTTGAGTTTTCATGTCAACCTCCTTTTATAAAATATACATGTATTGCACATGATTTTCAATTCATAATCGTTATGTATAATGATAATCTAAAGTTAAATATAGATATTTAAAATTATTGATAACTATCTTCGATAAACATTTTATTTGGTTCTTTCGTTTTTGATTTAATTAACTTAATGTCTTTAAAAGTAGCTTTAAGTATTATTTTCTTAAAACATTAGATGAATAAAGATTGTCATTTTACATTTTACCTTAATCCACTTCTTTAATAATCATAGTCTTTATTATTTCGTTAGTGCCTATAATTACTCCTTTATTTTAGATTAATAATTTGCTCATTAATTTTTTGCTTAATTTACTATTTTGAAAGTAACAATGCTTTCTTTAAGACAATATTTTGAAACTCCAATCTTTAGTATATATTTTATATATTATCATTCTCTTTATAACGTTTATGAATAAATTCTTAACAATTATCAATTAATGATTCATGATAGTTATTGAAATTAGAGCACGTCAAATATTTTTATATACGCTCAAAGAAAAACTTTAATGACATTATAAAACACTAATTAGCATATGTGTTGTAAATAAAAAGATTGAGGTTACTATCCATCGATAGAGGCTCAATCTTTTTTATATTTACTGTGATTACTTAAAAATTTGCTTTTATAATTTATTGCCTAAGTGATTTAAAAATAATTAATTGGACAACGATATTTCATTTCATAATTCTTTTTTACATGACGATTTATAAATCCATTTAAGCCATATCCTTGAAAGGCTAATCTTTTCAATTCTTTCAAAACCAATGAACCTGGAATTATGTCTGAATAACGATAAATAAGAGGTGTATTATGAAAAATTATATCAATATAATTGTCATGTATTTCATAGCACTTGACATTTGAATCACCATTTAAATTTAAATAATTAGTTATTGTTTTTCTCCTTTCTATTAATGTTACTAATCGATAATAGAATTGAGATTAACAAAAATTACTTGTGCTTAGTTTTATCCACTAAGATAAATTTTGTAGTACCATTTGCTGTTGGCGGAACTCTATTTCCTTCAACAAATGTTACTTCAGTTTTAGAACCAACTGGTCTATATTGACCTGATGTTGGCACTTTTTGGCCAGTTTTAACATATTTTGCCATAAATTTTCCTCCTTTCTTACATCACCCTGGCACTTTAAATCAGATTTGGTTTGCATTATAATAAACTTGTCCGTGGATATTATAATGTAATATCTATTTCTGATCATTGTTACCACAGGTAGCAATGGTTTTTTATTTTATGATAATATTTCTATTATCGATTAGTCTAAATTATATTTGATAGTTGAATATAACTATCCATAACAGATTTTAAATATTGATTAACCTATACTTAATTAACAAAACAAGAAATAATCTGGCAGCTTCAGTTTGTAAATTATTTGGCAACTTACTTATTTTTTCTAACGTCTTATCAAATTCAATCGTTATGTCTTTTAATTCATTTTGGTGTAAGATAGGTAAGTTAATTTGCTTTAATATTTCTCTTTGTAGTTCTTTTCTTAATTCTTCATTCATACATTCTCTCATTAATCAAAATTAATTTCTTCTTCAGCTTTGTTATATATGTCAATTCGATTCTCTATATCAATTTTATTCACAAGCCAACCGCGTACACTGCATAATTTAATGAAATCATCTATTCTATTTACACCATTCATTTCTTTTAATGTAATCACCAAGCCGAAAGGCATTTCTTTATCCTTCTTTACTGTCAATCTATCTTTCATTTTTATACTTAGACCCCAGTTACCAATTCCGTACTTTTTCTTTGGTATTTTTCTATCCTTGATTTTTTCACTAATATGTTTAATGTTATCCCATTTTCTATATAAGCTTCTTGCGGGTCCTTCATACAATCCAATAATTCCAGTTTCATCTTGGATGTTATCATTAATTGTATCTATTCTAATCCTATTTGATGACTCTATTACTCTACCAAAATGAACGTCCATTTCAGTATCAGTATAATCAACACCTTGATTTCTAGAACATCTTGGAAAATAACACAACGTTGCTTTAGCAAAGAAAGGTTGTTTATCGTTTGCAACTGGAACCGGAATATCGTAAGTATAAGTTTCATATTTATCAGCAACTCCAGTTAAAATAAATCTAATTTCATCGTCTTGCGAATTAACTATATCTTCTATTCTTATTGGAACTACTCCATAACCTATAGAATGAGACATATCATCTTTTCTATTCCATCCAGCAGCAGAATCAATAATTAATGCTTTTGCAATTTCTCTACTGAATCTTAGATTATATATCAAAAAAGCAACTTTTCTTGTAACCCAAGGAGCGGCAAACGATGTACCACTCACATAACCTTCGCCATTAGGTGTACATACACGAATATATTCCCCTTTATCACCGCCATAATAGCTCACGTCAGGTTTATGAAAGAAAGATAATACTGGTCCCACTCTATGATAAGATGCAGGTTCGTTATTTTTTGTTACAGAATTTACAACTATTGAATTTAATGAATCTGCTGGTGCACCCAAGCGCATTTCACCTTTTCTTTCCTTAGGTTTGTTTGTTCCTGCAATTATAAAAATAACATCATATTCGCATTGGATTCTATCCAATTCAGCAGCTTCTGGCGAAATGAAATTTGGATGAATTTCCAAAACAGAACCTAATGATAGATTCCAAACCTTAATGTCAGTATTGCTAGCGACAATTTCTCTAATCAATTTTAAAATTGTAAAAGAACTAAATGGCTTGCCTGTAGCAACGCCAAAATGTCTAACTCTAAATCTTCCACAGCCATCATCTAAATTAGGATTTATTGATGGTCCATCAACTATTATTGATGAAACAGCGGTGCCATGTTCACAATCGGAAGTATCGTATTCAATATTTTCATCTAGTTTGTTGAAATATTGCACCCAGTCTTTAAAATATACATCCTCATAAAATACCGTATCTATAACCCCTATTATTGGCTCGTTGCTTGGCTTTGGAATATGAACAATTGTTGTATCTTTATGTTCAATATATTCTTTTGTGATTTCAGAAAGATCTTTAGTTTCCATTGCAATCAAGTAAGGCGCTCTTAATTTCAATATTTCTAATTGGTTAGGTAATAAATTAATAGTTGTCTCATCAATGATTTTTGAGTCAGGAATATCTATTCCGATATTTTTTAATATCTCACGTGTCTTATACTTTGTCTTATATATTGTAATAATAGCTTCTTCATCTAGTGAAGAAACATCTTCATCCACGTCGAAATATTTAACATAAAAACAATCAATTACCAAGTTCAAAAAAGTACTAACAGAAATTAAGTCCTTGTGCATATAATTTTTGTCTTTATTCATTTCGTCAATGATAGAATAATTAATAACACAATTATAATCTGTGTCGATTATGCTTTTTACAATCTTTAATTGATTTATTGTATTTGATAAGATATACAAATCGATATAATGTGTGAAAACGTGGTTAATATTTTTACCGATTTTTTCAAATTTTGAGCCACGTATAGATTGGTTGGATTCTATTTTAGAACCATAAGCAAAGATGGCTTTTATTCTATTGCTTTTAGCTACAACTTGATTATAATGTACACTTACTAAAGCTCCGTCGATTAATCTATCTTTTTGCCATCTAATCAATATTTCTTCTAATTGATTTATCAATTCACCAATATGATCTGATGTTACAAATTGATTTCTAGGCAAATTTGGACTTCCAGGTTTGTTAGTATTCTTTTTACTATTAAATGTTCCTTTTAATTGTAAAATATTATTCATAGAATCCCTCCTTTAATTCACGAGATACTTGACTCTTCGAAATATTTGTTAATATTTCTATTTCTCTAACAGTAAATCCTTGTTGTTGAAGAACTTTTAAATCTGTTGAGGCATTACTACATATAGTGTTATATAGTCTTTTTAGATAATCATATTCAGTATTCATGTCACTAAAAGCGATAGATGTTTTAATAGCGTTTTTTAATTCACCTGGACTTAATTTAGGATTCATTTGCATAATTATTTTTTTAAATAATTTCATATTCTTTCCTGCAAATTTAAATTTATTAAGATACATATTCAAAGTATTTTCAGCAACCTTATACAAATCTTCGATGCTATATCTATCAAAATCAATAACTGAATCGAATCTACGAATTAGGGCTTTATCAAAATGTTCATATAAATTTGTAGTTGCTACAAGAACTATTCTGTCATCAAGGTTATCTAACTCTCTTAAAATAGTAGAAGTAGCTCTACCCATTTCTCTAATATCATTGCAATTGGTTCTATCTAGTGCAATTGCATCTATTTCATCAAATAAAATAATTAATTTGTCTGGATATGAAAAAGAATTTAACTCATTGAATAATAAAGTGATATTTTTTTGTGTTTGACCTAATTTACTATCAATTATTGATGAAAAGTCTACACTGAATAAATCTCGTTCCAATATTCTAGCTAGATGTTTTACTGCTTCTGTTTTTCCAGTCCCAGGTTTACCCTTAAATAAAAACTTATTTATACCAACATTATGACTAATAGCATTCAATACCCCCATAAAGTCCTGCAAGATAGCGTCTGGTAAAAATAAACTATCTTTACTAGTTACTTCTTTCTTAAAAAAACTTGAAAATTTATCATTTATTTGTGGGACAAATGTATTAGTACTAGACAGCAAGGCCATTATATATTCAGATAATTGATAATCTCCTGCATCATCAAAATCTTTTGCTATTTGATATGCTTCATTTCTAAAACCTACATCATTTTTTTCTGAATAATATTTAATTAAATTTAATATACTCTTCTTTTTCATGCTTTTACCCTCTTACAATTATAGTATATTATACTTGGGACAAAAAGCAAGCTACTTGGACGTATGTTCTTAAAGTATTTGTCTCTTAAAATTAAAAATTCTATAAATTAAAGGAATAATAAAATCTTATAGGTAAGTATTTCTAAAACTCTATTATAATCTTGCATCTAAATTTGTTACTTTTATGTTGACACGATTATATTTCATATATGAACCTAATTTATTTCGTTCTCCTCAAAAGTTAAAAAGATATATTAATGAAATAATGTTTGGTTTTTTAATATTAAATTTTTATCTTTTTTAATGAATGGTATAAAAAATCTGGCTTCTATAATAGTGCCAGATTTTAGTTTGCTTTGTTTTTTTATTCCTCTATATGATAAAGATTATTTTTTGAGTAACGAATACACGCCATATCCAAGCGGGAGTAAACCTCCGATTAAGGCGCAGGTAGCACAACCGATAAATCCATAACTAAGATTAATAGAGGTTTTGAAAAGCAGAAAGAAAGGTGTGCTAATTACAATGTCACTGGCTGTTATCCCAGATAATGGTTTTCCGCAATAAAAGAGTACTGATAAAGAAATTATTATATCATTACTCTTCAGATACACTCATTGTACTACTCTCTTGCAATGGGTAGATTTATCTCGCCAGATGGGCTCTCTATCCTTAATGAGACTAACTCACAAATTAATGGTTTAAATCTTTACGTGTATTCTAGAAATGATCCAGTGATGAATGTTAATCCATCATGCCAAGATTTCTGGAAGAGTTTATATGAGATTATAATTTGACATCGTAGTTTTGGTAGTTGAAGTAGTTGCAGGCGCGGCACTTATGCTTACTGGTGTTGTGGCTGGATTAATTTCTATAATTTATGCCTCCTCAACATCTAAGGAGAAAATCGCAAGGTATCGTCAACCTCACTTATCCCCTATCAATTCCTTTAGAACTTAGAAGGCATGATTTTTCTTTCACAATAAAAAAATAGCCCCACCAGATTTCTCTAGCAGGGCATAAATTTAATTATTTTATTTAGTTTAAATTGTCGATATCGATTCCTATCTCTTGTCCTTTAGCTTTCATTTTCTCATAGATTTTCTTATGACCTCGGTTTATTAGATCTTCAAATAAGATAGAATCTACATATTCCATAAATGAAACTAGCTCTACTAATACTCCAAAGTCATCGCTTTTTAATGCTTCAATAAAATAATTAGTCGCTTCACTTATGCTTGGTTCAATTTGCTCACCTAAATAAAGGCAGATTCCATATTCAAGTGCTGCATAAAGATCACCATCTTTAGCTAATTTACCCAACCTTTTTACATCTAATGAATTAGCCGTTCCGTCTTCTAGTTTGCCTACAATTTTCATTACTTCTTTATTCATTTTAATTTCCTCCAAGCACTATTAAAAAGCATGAAAAACAGCAAAATAAAGCAATTAATGACTAAAAAACAAACTAGAGACTTTTATGGGATTTATTCGTAACAAATGTGAGATTTTGCTAACAATAATAGATTGGTTGGGTATCTTCTTCATCTTCAAATTTATCTTCATCAATTAAAGCCATACCAAATTCAACCATCTCTTCTCTAGCCTTATTTAAGCCGTCAA
>CALVKD010000039.1 GCA_944332525.1 uncultured Bacilli bacterium
AAATAATTTGAAATTAATGAATAATAGACCTAGAAAATGTTTGCAATATAAAACACCTAAAGAAATATTAGGTGTCTAGTCATTTATGTAGTGTTGCATTTAATTTGATAAATCATCTATAAAAAAAGTTATCTCTAAGAGATAACTCAAACTACTCTTTTTTCCAAACGCAAGTTGTTAGGGATAAATTGGAAAACTCCGATTCAAAACTTGAATCATTAGGCGAAGCGACATACATGCCGATATCGACATCGCCAGAAGCTAATAAGAGATGGCAAACTCTCATCTTATAATACTTTTTTCCGTCAAAACTAAATTCAATTAAGAAATCATTCTCGCGTCTTGATAAGCGATAATATATTTCTTTTTTAGAAGTCGGTATCCCTTGGAAGGCCCAATCAGAAAAACCATTATTTGTAACAACCGAGCCTAGATATGAAGCATTGCTGTCGCCATATTCAACCGCGGCTTTTAACCAGTTACCCTCACCCAGATGCAAAACTAAACCAGCTTGATCATATTTATTTTTATAATCAAACTTTACTTTAAAAGAAAAAGAGAAGAACTTTTCTTTTAATTTTAGTAAAAGCATGGAAGCTGTCTCGTGGCAAAATCCATAATAAGTATTCTGCCATAAATCGGTATGCGAACGAGAAACCATCGTTAAAACTTCATCATTTAATTCATAACGCGACGGCAAATTTTTAAAATGAAAATTATTAAAGCTGATAGCCATATAAACCCTCCCTAACATTAGCTAAGCATATTTTAACAAAATGCTCACAAAAATGCTATAGGCCTTTAAGAGAAGCAAAAATATCTAACATATTTTCATTAATTTCTTGTGATTCTTTGTACTCAGGATGCAGAATTTCATAAACATGTCCGAGCTTTTTAAAATAAGGTGTAACATGGAAATTTACTTTATTTCCTTTTTTTGTTAATAAATCATAAGCAAATAAAGAATGTTTCATTAGTCCATCAGCTTCACTTGTTAATAAATAAACTAATGGAAATTTTCCATCGTTAATAATTTCACTTAAACAAGAATGATAATAATAAGGCGATTCTTTATATCCTTTAAAGAAAACCTCTTCCATTTTTTTATCTAAGTAATAATTGGTTTTGTTTTCTAATAGTCCCAAAATTCGATGCAGTTCAAGAACCGGATGTAATAAAGCTAACATAGCAATATGATGAGGAAAAGTCGAAACATCATAAAATTTAGCTAACTGAGGAAAGCTTGCTAAAGCATAAGCCATCATCGCTAGATGACCTCCGGCAGAATCACCAATTAACAAAACTTTACTCGTATCTAAATTCAAATCTTGGTTATTTAAAATATATTTTAAAGCCTGGTAACAATCTTTGATTTCGTCATCAATGGTCACTGAAGGAATTAACCGATAAGAAATAGATACTAAATCATATCCCTGCTTAACTAAAGAAACGTAATATGGATCAGCAAACATCTTATCACCGTATATCCAGCTACCCCCGTGAATATGAAAAAGTAACCCTTTCTTTTTATCTTTTCCTAAATAGCGATAAATGTTAAAAGTATGACGCGGATCACCATCATCAAGATATTTTAAATCTTTTTCTAAAGAGTATGTTCCGTCAGGGGTTAAATATTCTTTGACCTCATCTTTTTTCATTGAATTGATAAGTAAACGTGAGCCTATTTTAAAAATCAATCCCATATTGCCTCTTTCTAAGCAACAAAATCAATTTCCGAATCTTTAACCGGATAATGATGTTCCCTACTCCTAATAAGTAGCTCTTTAGCTTTCTTTAAGTCAATATCAAAGCCTTTGCCGTCTTTATAACACTTGCCTAAATGATATAAAGCTTCACCGTCTCCGTTATCCGCGGCCTTATTTAAATACTTAACCGCCTCTTGATAATTAATCTCTGTACCTAAGCCGTTAAGATAGCAAATACCTAATAAAGTTAATGACGGAATAAAGTTTTGTTCCGCGGACATTTTAATATACTTAAAGCCTTCTTGATAATTATGTCCGTTATCAAAATCATTGATATATGCGCGTCCTAAATTATACATTCCCATTAATGACCCATGATCTGCGGCAATTTTAAACCAGCGCATTCCCACATTGTAATCTTGATTAAGACCTTCACCGCGCATATTCATCACGCCTAACATATTCATGCTATCTAAATTACCTTTATCCGCGGCTTGCAAGAAATAATTATACCCTTTTGCCATATCTTGCTTAACGCCGATACCATAATAATAAGCTCTGCCGACATGATAAAGAGAATCTGGGAACTCTTCTTCGCTTGCTTGTAAATAATAAGTTAACGCGCGCTCAGGATCTTTTCTAACGCGGATACCTAAAAAATAAATTTCTCCAAGATTATCTAAAGCCCGTAATGAATGATACTTTTTAAAAGCTTCTTCATAAGCGTTAATCGCTAAAGAAATATCTTCTCTTTCATCAGCAAGATAAATATGCCCTAAGGTTACTAAAGCTTCTGGTGAATGATGTTCATCCGCTTTTAATAAATATCTCTTAGCCTGGTTTAAATCTTGTTTAACAACTACGCCTCGGAGATAGAAAATACCTAAATTATATAATGCAACTGGATCATTAGCTAATAACGGATCATTAAATAAATCAAAAGCTTTCTTAATATCTGCTTCAACTCCGTTTCCAAAAAGATAGCACTGAGCTAAATTAACTTTTCCGAGAATAGAGCCTTTTTCGGCAGCTGTTTCATAACATACCTTAGCTTTTGAAATATTTCTTTCTGTTCCTTTGCCGAGCTGATAGCAAGTTCCTAAATTATTATTGGCTTCAACATTTCCTCTTTCCGCGGCTTCTTGAAATAACTTAAAAGCTTCTTTTTCATCTTTATTTAAACCTTCACCTCTTAAATAGCAAAGACCGAGTAAATTTAAGCAGTCCGCATCTTTAATCTCTTTGCCTTTTAAAAGATAGTTAACCGCTTTTGAATAATCCTTTTTCAGAAAGAAGTATTCTCCAAGAGGATAATAATCCTTGTCTTCAATACCTCTAAATTCTTTTTCAGTTTTATGACATTTATCGCAAACTAAGAGATTACCGACCTCTCTTAATTCATTTCCGCATTCTTTACATTTTTCCATAACCGCACCTCTTTCTTGATTATATAAATATATTACTTTTAAATTAATAAATAAATATAGAGAATTACGCATTTTCGTAATAAAATAAGAGAGTAATCATTACTACTAAGGAGGAAAACAATGTTAGTATCTGCTACAGAAATGATTAAGAAAGCTCATGAAGGACATTATGCTATCGGTGCTTTCAACATTAACAATTTAGAATGGATTAAGAGTATCTTAACCGCGGCTGAGGAAGCAAAATCACCATTAATCATGGAAGTTTCCGAAGGTGCCGTCAAGTATATGTGCGGTTATAAAAACGTCGTTGATATGGTCAGAAATGTTCACGACAGCATGAACATCACCGTTCCAGTTGCTCTCCACCTCGACCATGGTTCATATGAAGGTGCTAAAAAAGCAATTGAAGCTGGTTTCACTTCAGTTATGTTTGATGGTTCCCACTATCCATTTGAAGAAAACTTAGCAAAGAGTAAAGAAATTATCGAACTCGGACACGCACATGGCTGCTCAGTCGAATGCGAAGTCGGCGGAATCGGTGGAAGCGAAGATGGAGTTACCTCTTCTGGTGAACTCGCTGATGTCAACGAATGCAAGACCATCGCTGGTTTAGGCGTTGATATGCTCGCTGCTGGTATTGGCAATATTCACGGTATTTATCCAGCTAACTGGAAAGGTCTTAACTTTGAAAGACTCCAAGAAATCCAAGCTGCTGTTGACGGCAAACCATTAGTCTTACACGGCGGAACTGGTATCCCAGCTGAACAAGTCAAGAAAGCTATTACTTTAGGTGTTTCTAAAGTCAACGTCAACACTGAATTACAACTCGCTTTCCAAGCTGCAACTAGAGAATACGTTTTAGCAGGAAAAGATATCGATAAAGCTAAAAAAGGCTTTGATCCAAGAAAGCTTTTAAAACCAGGTGCTGAAGCTATCACTGCTAAGACAATCGAATTAATGGAAGAATTCGGTTCTTACCAAAAAGCTGAATAAGACACAAAATGCAATGTTTCGCAACAATTTGTATCGTTTGATTAATTTTTCTAAGAGAAGTATCAAAAATTCTAATGTGTTGTTGAAAATAATTTAAAAAAGACTTTTCTTTTTCAAAATAAAAGAGTAAAGTTATAGAAGGTAATAATTGATTTAGCTTCATCAACCCATATAACCCCACAAAATCCGGCTGAGTTAGTTATTACCGCTTATAAAAAAAATCTAGAGATGCTTCGACATCTCTTTTTATTGCATAAAAAAATCAGCTATCGCTAGCTGATTATTTATTTTCTCAATTATTCAGGAAGAACTTCTTTTAAAGGTTCGTGAGAAATGATAACTTCGATAATATTATCTTTACCAACAAGTTTTTCCATCTCTTTGATATAGGCATCTTTTTCTTTCTTATTAATAATAGTGATCGATGCTCCGCCGAATCCGCCGCCATGAACTCTAATAGCACCGTCTTTGATTAACTTTCTGCCTGTATCGATAACTTCTTTAAGAGAATTGCTCTTTTCGCTTTCTAAGCAAACATTACAAAGCATGTTTTCATTAGATAAACCCGATTCATTAAATGCATTGAAGAATTCTTTTAAATTATTATGAGTTAATCCGTCATAAGCTCTGTTAACTCTCTCTAATTCATGAATATAGTGATAAGCTCTCTTATATGCTCTCTTAGTAGAATTATCGCCTTCATTAAATTTCTTTAAGAAATCTTCTTTTGGAATAAAGCGGAGATATTTTTCTCCGTAAAGAGATGCGATATAGTGATAGTCATCAACAATTGATTGGAAGGCTAAGCCAGCATCTTTATTTGCATGGTTAGTTAAAGAGTTAATTAATAAGATTGAATAATCATCAAGAGGAGCCTTGAAATGAGTGATAATCGGATGTTCTTGATCTTTGCAGTCAAGTAATTCCATTCCGTCAGAAACGCATCCTAAAGCGTCTTGAATACCGGAATTCTTACCAAAGTAATTATTTTCAGCCCATTTAGAAGTGAAAGCTAAGACGATATGATCAATCTTGTCTTCATTATAGAAATATGAAAGTAATTTACCAATCATAACTGCAAAGGATGAAGATGAAGAAACACCTGCCCCCTTAAAGATGGTCGATGTAACAAAAGCTTCAAATCCTCCAACTTTATAACCTAAATCGAGTAACCGTTTAACAACGCCTTTAACTAACCCTAACGATGTTTCGGTGTCGGTATCTTTATTTAATTCGACATCATTAATATCGACTTTAAAACTTTGATAACCCTCTGACTTAATGGTGATAACCCCGTCGCTAGTCTTCTTAGCCGCGGTATAAATCGATAAATTATCGGTTGAAGCATTAATGACCAATCCAGAAGAATATTCTGTATGGTTACCTAAAACCTCTAATCTTCCGCATGAAACGATGATGATATCTTCTTTTTCATGATAGAATTCACGGAAAAGACCTCTCACCTTTTGAATGTTTTCCAACTTATAGTTTTCCATAAAAATCTCCATATCACTAAAATGTAAGTGTTTACTTTATAATAATATTCTTTTTGCCTAGAACTTACAAGATAGGGAACTTTTAAAGCACAAAAAAAGCTGGGAGTTCAAAGATTCTCTCAGCTAACTTATTTCTATAGTGAAGGAATGATCTTAATAACAGTCTAGCTGTAAAGATTTTTGCTGGGTCATATAAATGCCCTAATGATTAATATAAACATTCCTTCATTACTATTATACTATAATATTTGAAATAAAAAAACTAAGAGGTTACACTCCTAGTTTTAGTATACGAAAAGAGGCTTATGCCTCTTTCTTTATTTTTATGAAAATTATTTGATTTCGATAAATTTCTTCTTATCGACAACTTTTGTCTCAGGTTTCTTGATATCAAGAGTCAAAACGCCGTTGTTTAAGGAAGCAGATACATCTTCTTCATCAACGTCTTTACCGACATAGAAGGAACGAGCCATTTCTCCGGAATGTCTTTCTTTACGGATATATTTGCCCTTCTTTTCGCTATCGTTATTTTCGTGATATGAAGCAGATATGGTTAAATAACCATCTTCAAGTGAGAGCTTGATGTTTTCTTTCTTAACTGCAGGTACTTCAACTTGTAACTCATAATGATCGCCTTCATCAGTGATATCGGTTTTCATTAATTCGTTAACGTGACTATCTTGGAAGAAGTCATCGAAGAAAGGATCGAATAAATCAAATGTATTGTGATGATATTTATTAATGTTTGCCATAATTAAATGCGCCTCCGTTTAGCACTCATCATTCCCAAGTGCTAACTATATTATAGCCTCTTTTAGCACTCTGTCAAGTAGTTTGCTAAAAAATTTTTTAGAATTCGTAATAGTAGTTACTAATTAAGTTATGTACAAAGACAAACATTGAAACAATTAGCTGAATTGCCATCGTAACTGATAAAATCACTGTAATTTGATTGACAATAATCCATTCAAAGAAGAAGACAAAAACTATCGCAGTTATTAACAAAACTAATATATGGTATCCGAGAATTAAAATTTTATGCTGCGAGAGCAAGCTTTCAACACCTGGAGAAAGTAAGTAAAGAAAAAGTATTACTGATTCTAAAACCCATAAAGTAATCAAACTTCCAATTTCATCACCATTTTTTTAGTCATATCAATCATAAAAGCAATTACCAATATTGAAACAATTGATAATAATGCCATCGCGATAACCAAAAAAACTTGCTTACGAATTTTCATTTTCTAATGAAATCAACATGATATATCTCATTCCAGAGATATCTCAAATCTTTTTCTTCCACCTTTCCGTTATATGAGAGAACCTCATAATCAACATCATTATAAGCATAAAAGAGATTATTCTCACAAAAATTATTTTTTAGATAAAAATCTTTTCTTTTTTTATCTATGAGAGTTCCACCGTTTTCAATATCGAGCATTATGACCTTATTAGAATACTTTTTCTTTAATAAAGATAACATCTCTGATCCATAACCTTTGCCTCGGAATTGTTCTTTAACGGCTAGATATAAGACATTCAGAAATCTTTTGACCAAGATGACGTGAGCAAATCCAACAAATTCATCTCCCTCAAAAAAAGCCTCAACCTCCACGAATGGAAAATGTTCTAAGTAATCAAATTCCATTCTCACCTCTTTTTTGAAAGCTTTCAGATAGAGGACTTTGATTTCCTGTTTCACCTCTATGCTGAAGCGATCTTTCATCGTTAACATAATATCACTCCTTTCAAATTATTTTTATAATATCAAATCTCTTTAAACCATCTTTTAACTTTTTAGTCTGTATAAAAGCGAGACGCGATAGAAAATTGAAATTTAAAAGAAAATAAATATTTCATAAAATAGTTATTAACATATGTGTATAAATTATCTAATGTGTAAGTTTCGCTTTAACAAATGTAAGTTTTTTAAAGATAATATAGATAAAAAAATATCAATATGTTACAATAAACTGTAAATTCAGAAAGGATATTTAAATTTTAAATGAAAAAGACAAAAATTTTAATCCCTCTCTTAGCCTTGGGATTACTTGCTGGCTGTGGAGGAACATCAACATCTTCAACGCCAACCTCATCATCCGAACCAGAAACAGTCATCGTTACTGTCAGAACCTTTGAAGAACAACTTAAAGCTGCTGGTATTGAAGGATACACATATGTTGATCCAAATGCTGACATCTACAAAGCAGAAACAAAACCAGCTGAAGGAGAAGAAGATGTCGTTGCTGGAGCATCAGGTGAAGGAACAGACTTCTATCCAGCTTCCGGTGGTGGATCTTACTACACATTAGACTATATGGTAACTAGAGCGAACCTCAAATACTACCATTATTACTGGTCAGAAAGCGAAGAAGGTGCTAAAACCTTAGAAGAAGCTAGTAAATTAGAAAATGCTCAATACGTTTCTGATTTATTCCCTAATGATGGAAAAACTTATACTGTCGCTAGCTACAGCAATGCTGTTGCTACTAAAACCATAGTTACTGCTGATAGTGAAGGCAATCTCTCTGCTTCAGTATATGGCATGGGTGCTTCTAAAATCGATGACAACTACTATATCACTGGTGCACTTACCAACAAGAAAACAGTTGCTAACTTAGTTAAGAACGGAAAAGGTTTAGTCCTTATGTACGAATACAACCCAACTTCTAACGATAAAACTGGCCCAGGTGGAAGAAACTTCGGCTGCCGTTTAGCTGTTGAGCTCGACTTTGATAAAACTACCTTCTCAACTTCTGAAGGTCCTGTTACCTTAAAGCTCGGTGATGATGTTCCAAGCAACCTCTCTGCTGCTATGGTCAAATTAAAAGTCACCACAATGTACACTTTAGGTTAATCAATATTTCTAAAAAAAGCTATTGCTGCTACGCAATAGTTTTTTTTAAGTATTTATTTCATGTTTATGAGCAATATATGCATCATCTAAATATTTTAGTTCTTCTCCGCTTAAAGTTAATGATAAAGCTATCGCGGCATCATCAATATGGCTTTTTTCGTTAGCTCCAATAATCACTGCTTTAACATAATTTTGTTGAAGCAAATAAGCTAATGCAATAGTTGACATGTTAACGTTATGCTTCTGACTAAGTTCTTTAACTCTTTTTCTTATTTCTTTATTGATATTATCTTTTCCTTCATAAAAGCAGAGAAGCCCGCCTGCTAAAGGCGAATAAGGCGTGCATGATAAATGATATTTATCAATCAACGGCATTAAATCATTATTTTCTTCTCTTTCCATTAAAGAATAATTATGCTGAAGGACTTCTAATGATAAATTATGATTATTTGCTTCTTTAAAATATATTTTTGCTTGCTTCTTAGTCATTGAAGAAATACCGAAATGCTTAACTTTGCCCGTATCTTTTAGTTCTTTTAAGGCTTTGAACGTTTCACGCGGAGAAGTATCTTTATCAAAGCGATGCAAAAGAAGTAAATCAAGATAACCAACATTTATTCTGCTTAACGAATCAGTAACTGATTTTATAATTCCGTCATAAGATAATTTGCCATCATTAAAATATACTTTACTAGTAATAAAAATCTTTTCACGAGGTAAATCATTAATAAATTTACCAAGATAAATTTCACTTAATGATCCGCTATAGCAATTAGCAGTATCGAAAAAGTTAATACCTAGCGAATATGCATACTCAAATATTTCCTTTGCTTTATCTTCGCCTAATTGCCCAAAATTCATCGTGCCTAAGCAAATTCTCGAAAGTTTCTTTTCGCCTAATTCAAAGTATTTCATATAATATCTGCAAAACGCGCTCTAATCAATTTAACTAAATTCTGAGGATTAATTTCAATTTGAAAACCTATTTTTCCACCTGAAACAAAGAATGTAGAAAGGTTTTCTGCCGTTGAATCAATATATGTCGGAAAAAGTTTTTTCATTCCAATAGGTGAGCAGCCACCATGAATATATCCAGTTAAAGGTAATAATTCTTTTTGATGAATCATTTCAATATTCTTTTCATTAGTTACCTTAGCTGCCTTTTTTAAATCTAATTCGTGATCAGCTGGAACGACAAAAACATAATATTTTTTCGACTTGCCCACCGTCACTAAGGTTTTATAAACTTTATTCAAATCTTGTCCTAAACAAGCTGCAACCTCTTTGGCATCAACATAAGGAGTCGAAGAATAATCTTTAACCTGATATGGTATCTTTTTGCTATCTAGCATTTTCATAACTAATGTTTTTTCCATAATCTCTCTCTTTTCTTCTTTAAATCGCCTATATTATATAGTTTGAGTAAATACAAATAAATATTTAATTATTGGCAAATTAATTATTTTTATATAAAAAACACTTATTTTTTCTCAACTTATGTATAATTAATTAAATTTTGCTAATATTAGTAAAGTTAATATTTAAAGGAGGATTTCTATGAACAAAAAAGCTTTAATTTTTGTAGCTATATTACCGTTATTCGCTCTTACAGCTTGCGACAAAGGTCAATCATCTGTAACTAGTGGATCATCTATGCCAAGCGTATCGTCTGGTTCATCTGACAGCTCATCTAGTTCAACTAGCAATTCAGAAAACACTTCATCTTCTAACTCATCTAACAGTTCTGTTTCCGTCCCAGCTTATCCATCATTAAGGGAAGTTATGACAAATATTAGCACGCTTAAAAACTATACTTATTCAATGTATGATGAAATTTTTGATATGACAACAAATATGTATTTTACAGAAAATGCGTACTATGTTGACTATGAAAATCCATCAAATGACTCTGCCGTGCCATTTGGTTATGCGGAAGATTTAGAAGGACAAATATTTGAATTTGTTATTGAAAATGAACAAATCGTTCCAGGTGATTACGCTAGAACTACAACTGGTAATGTCATAAGTGATTTATGGGCTAACGCAATTATCAGTTTTTCAGATTTCAATATTGATGCATTCCAAGACACCCCTAGCAATGACAACCGCTATTTGATTACGGACGCTTCTAATAAGCAATTATTCGCTATGCTTGCTGGTTATGGTGATGTTTATGTTATGCCTTATGTTACCGTTGAAGTCGAAGTAACTGGTGAAAATAGTTTTATTTCAACAGTTACCTTTACTCCAGAAGGAAACGATAAATATACCGGCAGCTGCTATGGTACTTTAGAAGCAATAAATGAAACCACTATTCCTTATATTGATGAATATATTGCTAATGGAGGAAGTGCAGCAACAAACGATGCCGATGCATTAATTTCTGTATTACAAACATTAAAAGATAGTAACAACTACACCTTAGAAGTTACAACTTCAACAAGTCATTATATTGATACTGTTACTAATGATTATTACTTCTCAGAAAACGTTAATAATCCTTCAGCTAGCAAAGGTTATCTTAACATTCCAGATCATGCATACAACTTCACTATGCCTAACGGAGAAGTAGTCCTCGGAAATGAAATTTCCTATACCTCATCAACTTCCAAATCATTCTGGGACAATGTTTCTTCTGTCCACAATTTCAAAAACATTAACTTAAGCGATATTCAATTAGAGCAAACTGCTGATGGTCTTAAATTAGCTAACAATGTCTCATTCTTAAGTAGCTTATATGATTTAGTTCATTCAACTTCTTTCTTCCCAACAGTTAATATCAATACCGATTATGTAATCTTTACTGAAATTGAAGATGATTCTTTATCATTTACTTTGCATATTGAAAGCGAAGCTGATTTCAATGTTAAGATTACTAAAATCAAGACAACTGAAAATACAGTAATCAGCGATTATATCGAAACAATTAAAAACCATGATGCTTCCGATATCTCTACCTTAATCGATATGATTAAAAAAATTCAAACTGCTGCAACTTATCAAATTTCTTTAACTAATAACTTCTCATCTTTTGCCCCAGATCTTAGCTCTGTTGGAAGTCTAAAAATAAGCGTATCTTCCGATAACTATTTCGTAGAAAACTTAACTGACTCCACCAAATCTTATGGCTATAAAATGAATAACGGCGTTTTAAGCAAATATACCTTAAATGGTGAAGAAGAAGTCTTTACTGAAACTTTCGAAGGCGATATGGCAAATAACGATGTCTTCACGACTATGTCAGCAATCAATGCCGATACCTTAAAGGGCGAAGCAACTTTGCAAGGTAACTATATCATAAATGATGATACAATCTTGTCTTTATTTGCTTCTTTATTTACTTTACCAGTTGATACATTCGTCACTAATGTTTCGCAAATAACCTTATCAATAACTAATGAAAACACTCTACATGTTGAAGGATCAACCACCTTCTATGGAAGCTTTAAAGCTGATATCGTTATTTTATAATTATCAAGTTAAATAATATAAAACCCCTAAAGCAAAATAGCTTAAGGGGTTTTTATTATATAATCAATTTAACAATAGAAGCATTTAATATTAATAAAGCTTTATAACCATAACTATATAGTTTTTTTAATTAATTCTTTTCATTATATATGGAACTTGCGAACTATTAATCTCGTAAAGTTTATTGTTAGATTTTCCTTTACGCACTTTTAAAATGCCATAATCGACATATTTATTTAGTATCTTAAATGCCGCTTGCTTGGAGATATCAGATTTAATCCATTTAATAAAATCACTATAAATAAAACTGCCGTTATACGATATGAGAATCTTTTTTAAATATGCGCGATCAGTTTCAGTTAAAACGATGCCATCATTTTTTAAATTTTGATCAATTACTTCAATATTTTTGTAACAATTATAATAATTAACCGAGGCGGAGAATAAATAAATCAAAAAATACGTCATGTCATTATGGCTATCGCGGCTATTTCTTAATGCGATATAATAACTGCTTTTAGTTTGATCAATTGCCTCAGAAATAAATAACATCTGATCTATATTAGATAATATGCTTAGCCAAAAAGAAACCATCCTCGCCGTCCGGCCATTATAATCAAAATATGGATGAATGTAGACTAAATAATAATGAGCGATATGCGGTAAGAAAAATTTTTTTAGCGAATTCTTGCTATGCAAAACATTATTAACATATTCAAACAAAGAATTCATACACATTTCTATCTTACCTGGTGGGCAGCCCATATAATTATCGACTTCAACATCATCATAACGATAGTAATCACCTTCGCGCAGCTGATAGTCTTCCTCTAATAGACCATCGCTTAATAATTGATAAAGACGAAGTAAATTTTCTTTATTAAAATCAGGATTGGTTAAGACAAACTTAATACCTTCATACATATTTTTAATTATATAGTCATTATGTTCTTTCAATGGCACTTCGTTTTTAATAATTTCTTTTATCCTTTTTCTCGTAGTATTAACACCTTCGACAGATAAAGTACCTTCAATTTCTGAATATATTCTCGATTTTAAAATATCTTGGAAAAATCTTGCTGTTACTAAATTTCCGTTCTGATTTATATCTTCCTCTATAAGGTTTTGAATAGTTAAAAGATTACTATTTAATTCCTCGCAGATAACAAAAAATGGTTGCTGATTGTTATAGCTTAACAAATTAGGAATTTCAAAACGAGAATCACCTTTATTAAGTGCTTTCTCTTCTTTATATTTTAATAGCTGATTAAATTCATTCACATCGAGGCAAAAATTATATTTTGTGTTATACATTAAATCACGCGGAGTTAAATAAATATTATTAAACATATAATCAAATATTTTTTTATAATCAACCATTTTGTCAACCTCCATGTAAACTAAATAATATTAAGTAGTTTCAATATTGTCAACCAAATCGTAAACTAAAAAATAAAATACTTGTCAATTATAAAGAATGTGCTTAATAAGCTTTATTTTTTAAAAAAAATATATAAATAAATCATGATATTTTAATGAAATGTATAACCGGCATATAAATAATATGGTTCACCAAGCAATCCTTCTTGATAGGCTATTTCAACACTATCACCAACTTCATAATCTTCATAAAGACTACTAGGTATACCTATTTCATATTGTTTTTCATCTATTTCCACGACAAAATAATAAACTGTCGGTCCGCGATATCTTGATTGTATATATTTTTTTATTATTTTTTCATTTAAAATGACTGGAGAAGAGGAATCAAATAAAACATTAATTTCGCAAAGAGAGATATAAGAAACAGAAAATCCGATTAAAAATCCAGCCAACGCAGCGTAAACTATTTTAGATTTTTTAGTATTTTTCTTATTAGTTTGTTTCAATTTAACGTGATAAACGATAGATATCACTAAAGCAATAACCGCTATAATTAAAGACGGTAAAATAAACGGAAAAGACGAAACAAAAGAAATATTGTTAATAAAACTAATTAATATAATTATTAAAATACACACAGGTACTTCAATATATAAATGGCTTGATTTAAAAATTTCTCTTTTTAAAATTAAACGCGGTAAAAACGAAATCGATAGGCCGATTGCACTAAATATTATGAAAATCAAAAAACTCGTTCGATAACCAAAAATAGGCATTAGATATGCCAAATACACTCCAAACAATACTAAGTAAATAATAAACACTAAATCTAATTGTTCTCTTCTGATAAAAATAAAACAAAGAAAAGCAATAAAAATAAAGCTAATACTAAAATACATCCCCCATAAAGAAGAAAGAAAGTCACTATTATCTTCACATAAAATTAAAATTACACCGGTTAAAAAGAAAACCGCTGCTAACGCATAGCGGATTATTGTTATTTTATCCATTTTTATAGAGTTTTTTCTTTTCATAATATAATTATAGTAAGATTATTTTAAAATACAAAAAGTCTAATAATTTTTTATCAATAAGTATTTTTTCAGATGCTTCTTCAGTATTTCCATTTTCTTTAATATTCTCTCGTTTTTATATTTTTCTCGTAAAATAGCGCGCTAAATGAGAGAAATTTTACTCTATCCTCAAAAATTCATATATCATTTCTAAAAAGATGGATAGATAAAAATTTTAAAAATAATAATTAGATGAATAATTATTAACTAAATAGTGCAATTGTTTTTCACTCATATTTTCGTGCTCGATAGTAAAATCTTCTAAAGAATATTTTTTATCAACTTCAAAGATATACCATTTATAGGCTATATCAGCAGTAACAACATTTGGAGTATATGCATAAAAGGTTATTTTATTATCAATCAGAGAGACCGCTCTTCTTGTTGAACCTGTTCCATCATATCGCATATAACCAAATAAATTATACGTATCAAAATTAACATCTTCCAAAATTGATTTATAAGCTTCTTCTCTACTCTTCTCTGCACCATAAGGATTAGTAAATTCATCAAACCAATCACACATTTGCGGATAACTAGTAAATAGCTGTATTGTTGGATCAGACATCGATATATTATTATCGCTGTTATATTTTAGTTCAGCAGAAAATTTATAAAGTTTAACCGGTTCAAAACCAAGATTGAACGCGCACCCAGTTAAAATAATCGTTCCAATAATTATACAAATAAATAAGCTAAATCTAAATTTCACATTAATCACCGCCTAAGAAATTTTACGTTTTAATAAAAAATTATCACAATTTTTGTCTCTTCAATTTTTATGCTAATTAATACAATCATCAGATTAATATTATTATACTTTTTAATGATTAAATATAAAGCACATAGATAACAAAAATTACCAATTTTGACACAATTTCAATCCATCTATTTTTAATCTTTAATGGCAATCAGACTTTTTCCTTTATAGAAGATTTGAATTTAGAAGACAAGAATAATCTTTTTTGGAAATATAACTCCACTAATGGTTTATGGTTCAAACAAACAGCAAATCCATCAAATATCATTCGAATAATAGGTAGAAATACGAATTTTTTTCGAATAGAAGAAGCAATTCTAAAATGCTTTCTAAAGATATTCTTACCGAATTCAGGGGAAAATAAGACGAAATTCGCGTCCATCCATTAAGTTTTAAGGAATACTATAACGCCTTACAGGGTGATAAAAAGGATGCCTGGACAACCTATTTTACCTATGGAGGAATGCCGTTTCTATTGTCATTAAATACACATCAAGAAAAGAGCGAATATTTAAAAAATTTGTTTGACAACATTTATATTAATGACATCTTGGAACGTCAGCACATCAAAGAAAAGATCTTACTAGACGATCTTTTGGATGTGATTTCTTCTTCGACTGGTTCCCTTACTAACCCCAAAAAGATATCTGATACTTTTGCTTCGAAAAACCGAATTAAGATAACTGATGATACCGTAGCTAAATACCTTGATTATTTCACTGATGCCTTTTTAATAAGCAAAGCAGTTCGTTACGATGTGAAAGGTAGAAAATACATAGGTTCACCGTATAAATACTATTTCACAGACATTGGTCTTAGGAACGCTCGACTCAACTTTAGACAAAATGAAGAAAATCACATCATGGAAAATATCTTGTATAATGAGCTTTGCCTCCGAGGATTCGATGTCGATATCGGTGTCGTGCAATGGAATTTCAAAAACCAAGAAGGAAAAAGCAAAAAAAGCAACCTCGAAATTGATTTTATCGCCAATGATGGGAGCAAGAAATACTATATCCAATCCGCATTCTCGATAGGTGAGGAAGAAAAGCGACTTCAAGAGATTCGCCCCTATAAACTCATCCAAGACTCATTTAAAAAGATCGTCGTAGTAAAAGATAATATCATCCCTTGGCATGATGAAAACGGCATTCTGTATGTCGGCATAGAGAAATTCTTGCTAGATTCTACAATTATCGATTATTAAGCGCTTCAAGCAATAAGGTATATACATTTTTATATTAAATCGTAAAAATTAAATAAATTAATAAACATTACCAGATTTATCATTTTAAAAGATTAAACATATTTGAAAATAAATAATCGCGAAATTAAGAAAATAAGTCGAAGTAGCATTTATTAGAAAAAAATTTTTTGCAGATTCACCGCTCCTAATTGAGGTTTCATTAAGAGATAGAACGCAGCCTCGTTTAACATGATTTAGTTATTTTATGGTTTAAAAAACTAATTTTAGTATACGAAAAATTTGACCAGCTATTCTTGAACTGAACCCCATTTAGTTCACCATTATCAGATTAGACACCTCTTAAGTTAAAATATACTTATTCGAAAAAGGTAATAAATTTCAATCGATAATATTATTATGGTAATAAGGTTTAAACTATTGCATAGCAGAAACTTTTTACCTAGTAATATTTATGCTAGCGAATATCAAAAATAAGTGTTTTATTAATGTAGTCTCTTTTCCTATCACAATATAAAAATACTTAAATATTTATTTGCTAAAAAAATTATTCAATAATAAAGGTAGCGCATTAGCTATCTTTTTTAATGAAGAAAATAAGGGTAAAAAATTAAATATATTAACAAATAATTCTAATGCATATATTATAATTCTTGTTTAAACATCTACCAGCATGTATAATTTTGCAAAAGTGGATAAAGGGAATATATTTTTAAGGAGACACATTTTATGAAAAAAAATTATTTAAAAATTTTAACGACAATAGTATGTGTTACAGGTTGTGGTGTTGGTTTAAGTGCTTGTAATTCTACTTCATCAAGCGTTAGTAATGTTAGCAGTATAAATAGTTCTACTCCTAGTAGTGAAAGTAATGTTAGCACGAGCGTAAGTAGCGAAATAGAAAATATTGAAGTGGAAAGTATTACACTTAATAAGAGTTCACTTACTCTTGAAGTAGGTGAAGAAGAAACTTTAATTGCAACGATTATGCCTAATGATGCAACTAATAAAACTGTGACTTGGAATGTTGAACCAGCAGGAGTAATTACTGTAGATAATGGTAAAATAACTGCAATAGCTTCTGGTAATGCAGTTGTGATAGCTTCAGCTGGAGAAAAAAGAGCGACATGTAATGTTACTGTTAATAAAAAAGAAACTACAACTATAAATGCAACATATTATATGATTACGGTTAGTCCAACTGGTTGGGCTGTTGATGCCAACCATGCTTTTATTTTTAACAAAGATGGCACTGGTGATTTTGATGGTGCAGGTACATATACCATTGATAATGGCGTAATTACTATTACTAATAATGTGAGCCAATCTGTTTGTTACGCAAAAATTGACGGAAATATTCTGTGGTTATTTGCATCTAAAGAAGATGTAAATGATATTTCTAAATCAAGTCAAGCATTATATAGTCTAAGTGAAATTACTCAAGAAGATCGTGAAAGGATTGAATCTATTTTTGGAGATGGAGTGTTTAATCCAAATATTAAAGATCCAGTTGATGAAAATGGCGTATTCCATCTTGAGAAAATTGAAGTTGGCGGAAATTTATTAGGTGGACAACCAGCGAATGGTTATGATCCTAAATATGTAGTTGATAAAACGGATGATACACTTAAGATTGATTATGAAGGAGTTTATGGAAATTCTTATCACGTTGTAGAACTTCAAGGAATTGGTTCATATCTTCAAGAAAAAAATGTATTTACTGCAAAAGTAACAAATAATGGTGATGAAACAGTAAATCTAAGAGTTAATATTACTGCAAATAAAGTTGGAAATAATGATTCTTGTAATATTTCTGCAACTATGGATGGTGAAGTAGTAAGAACTGATTCAGAATGGGGTGGCTCTTTCTTTTATATTGAAGCTGGGAAAACAGCTAATATTGAAATCATTTATGATAATTCACGGACTCTTTATGCAGTTCAATTTATGAGTGATTCTTCAACTAACTTAGCTCAAGCTTATAATGGTAGTATTGAAATTTGCGATATGAAAATTGCTTCAGAAAATACTTCAAGCGATGATGTCTTTGTTGATGAATCTTATCGCATTCTTGATTTTTCTAAATCTGGATATCAAGGATTCTATGCCGCTAATGGATATTCTAATGGAGGTATGTTTAATTGCTATTGGAGTAATACCTGTGCTCAAATTAATGATAACACGCTTAATATGACCGTGAAAAAAGATACAAACAATAAAAATCCTACTGGTTATTTAGGCGCTGAATATCGAACCGATAATGTTTATTCTTATGGATATTATGAAGTATGTATGAAACCAGCTAAAGGATCAGGATTAGTCTCATCATTTTTCACTTATACTAATAATCCACGCTGGGATGAAATTGATATTGAGTTTTTAGGTAAAGACACAACTAAAGTTCAGTTTAATTATTATATTGATGGTGTCGGAGGCCATGAAAAACTTTATGATCTTGGCTTTGATGCTTCATCTGAATTCCATGTTTATGCTTTTGATTGGAAAAGTAATTCTATTACTTGGTATGTTGATGGAAAAGCAGTATATACTGCGACAGAAAGTATTCCTGAATATTCTCAACAAATAATGATGAATATTTGGAATTGTACTGGTATTGATGAATGGACCGGACCTCTTGATGAAAGTGCCCTTCCTGCCACAGCAAGTTATAAATGGGTTGCTTATGTTCCATATGCAAATTAAAAATAATTAAATATTAAAATAGCAATCGGTATTGATAGCCGATTGCTTTTTAAGTGTTGTTTTTTCGATACGAAGTAGGAGTTTGATTTTTGAATTTTAAAAAATTACGATTGAAAATTCTTAAAGAATTATAACCACATAATGAAGCGATATCTTGGATTGATTTATCGCTATCTTTTTACCATCTTGATAAAGATTTTAAAATGAATATTGAAGCTAACCATGCTACTTTGGCAGGCCATACTTTTGAACATGAACTTAGAGTCAGTGCGATTAATGGAAGGTTAGGTTCTATTGATGCTAACCAAGGAGATTATTTATTGGGTTGGGATACTGATGAATTCCCATTTGATGTATATTCAGCAACATTATGTATGTATGAAGTCCTTAAAGCTGGTGGTTTAACTGGTGGATTTAACTTTGATGCTAAAAGTAGAAGACCTTCATATACATATGAAGATATGTTTGAAAGTTATATATTAGGTATGGATACTTTTGCATTAGGATTAATTAAAGCTGCTGCAATTATTGAAGATGGTAGAATTGATGAATTTAAAAAGAATCGTTATGCTTCATTCTATAATACTGAAATAGGTAAGAAAATTATTAATGATGAAACTAATTTACAAGAATTAGCAAATTATGCAGAAAAATTAGGAAAAGCCGAATTACCTAGCAGTGGAAAACAAGAATTATTAGAATCAATTGTTAATAATATTTTATTTAAATAGGTATTAGTATGAATAAATATATTGGAGTAGATTTAGGTACTAGTTCTTCAAAATTTTTATTAGTTGATATTGAAGGGAACGTTGATAAACAATGTTCCCGTTCTTATCCAGTCTTTTATCCGCAAGATGGATGGAGTGAACAAGATCCATCTTTATGGATTGAAGCTTTAATAAGTGGTGTAAAAGAATTAACTAGTAATGAAGATATCAATGAAATAAAGGGCAAAGAAATGGGGGAAGTTTCAGCTCTACGGTTATCCTTTAAGAGATTCAAAATCACAATCTCGTCTTTACTTATTTCGCCATTTATTTCGCCACTCTTATTTCTATTTGTTCGAGAAATCGGTTGATTTCTTAAATAGGATTTTAAATCTCTTTCAAAGAAATCTGTCGGCAAATTATCATTAGCGAATGAGTCGAATATAAAATACTTCTAAAATATTTGTACTAATTACATTATTATTTCATTTTATCAACTAAATGATATAAATCTTCCATATTAGTTCCAATGTTATTCTTCAAGCCTTCTAAACTCGTACAATATTTTCTAGCATTTTGAATGGCTATTTCTGTCTTTTTAATATAATCATCCACATTAAAGAATTTCTTATTGAAAGAACTATCATATTTCTTCAAAGCATCATAAACATATTGCGCGGATTTATCATCTTTTTCCCAGTTTGTTTTATCTATTTCTTCGGCGTTTGTATGATGCAATAGAAACCAAAATTCTATGCACGGATTGGATATTATCAAGGTAATATTATTCTCTTTTGTCTTAATCAACACATCATCGTATTGGTTGTCTTTAAAGCTACCTATGTCGCGATCGCCAATGATAACTATAGTATCAATATCCTTACAAAAAGTTGACTGCTCCTCGATAAGGGAAATTAATAATTTTTCGTTCACAATATCTTTTAGATTATTGAATAAACTTGATTTTTGAATTTCATTTAATACATCACTAATTGAATCAAAATCTATTTCATCATGTAAATTTTTGTTATGCTTACTAAGTATAGATTCAAGTTTAGATTTTAATTTTTTCTTATTAATAATAATTTCTTTTTTAGAAGAAGCATCGTAAATAATATCAACCAAACTTTCATACATTAATTCAGCTTCTTTTTTCCCTTGAATAACATCTAAAGCAGTACTTGTAATGCTTAATAAATTACTTGATTCTGGATTAGATTTGTTTCTATAAAAGTAAAAAGTTTTTGAATTAATTTTTTTATTTTCAATTATTTTTTTAATGTAATTTACCTCAGTTTTCATTCCTTCTAAGGCAAAAAAATACTTCTTATTTACTTCTCTTATTCTTGATGGCCTATTAAAAGAACTTAAGGAAGCTATTCTCGGCATGGCTCTATGGAAGGATAAATTGCATCAAAGATTGGCACTCCACCATATCGGCCATCAAGATAGGCTTTATCAATCTTTTTATCAAATCTAACATTAAATTCCTCTAAAGAATATAACGAGCTTTTCCCTTCATCATCTTTATCAGAAAACCAAATTTCATCACGTCTTAAAATATCAAAATCTAATAATCTAGATTCATGAGTAGTGACAATTAATTGATTATTTGTTGATTTAGCTCTTTCTAAAAATAATTGAACAAATTTACAAGTTAATTGAGGATGCAACTTTCTATCTAATTCATCAATTATGAATAACTGATTATCTCTTTCAGTTAATAAAGCTTCCGCGAGATCAATAATTCTTATAGTTCCTTCCGATTCATCAGCAAGAGAAAATGGAT
This sequence comes from uncultured Bacilli bacterium, assembly GCA_944332525.1. Taxonomy (GTDB): domain Bacteria; phylum Bacillota_I; class Bacilli_A; order RFN20; family CAG-449; genus CALVJO01. The sequence continues at coordinate 21,573 of CALVKD010000039.1, forward strand.
GATGCTTATCTTTATCATGATAAAAACAAATCTTTTTGAAGGAAACATTCTCTCCTTCAAAAATAATTATCCATACATTTTTATTACTTCTTAATAATGCCGCGGATTTATTATTAGGAACTTTATTATCATTTGAATCAATTATTCTCATTTTAAATTCATCGATGAGTTTTAAAGGAATATTTTGATATGCGGTATCATTATCAACAGTAACGCTTCCAATGCTTTCAATTCCGGTTCCAAAAGCTTTTAGAAGTTGAGCTAATTTAGATATTTTATCTTCAACCATGAAATATTCACCTGATGTTAGTATTGATTCAGGCTCGGCAATATTTAGATTATTTTCAAACCAATCATAAACGTTTTTTAGTTCTGGATTCATTTCTAAAACCGCGCTTTGCTTACTATAATTAACGAAGGAAAGAAATAATTTAGAATCATCATTTTTGATATCATCTAAATACATTTTTAGTTTATTTTCTTTATTTTTAGAATCTTTACAAGAAAAGACACCATTTTTCATATCTCTTGTAAAAATGATAGTTTCTTTCCTTCCATCCTTTTTGATTAGCCATTCGCTAGATAATCTATTATTATCTGAATTATATTCAAAGCCATAAGAATAAACTAGACTGTCTAACAATAGATATACCTCAAAGTAAGTAGGTTCATTTATCATAGAATCATCTAATTTAAAATAAATTGGAACTCGAAATCGTGGTAATCCTGAAACAACAATTTGTTGCATATGTTCCAAAGCTTCTACAACATTTGTTTTTCCCCCGCCGTTTGCTCCATAAATCGCGGAAAACTTTAAAACGGAATAATCTTTTTCTTTTTTTAATCTTTCTTCATACGATTTAGTGTTTCCAGCAATCATAGAAAACTCTTGAACGTTTTTATATGACTTATAGTTTTTAAAATTAAATTTTAATAACATACATCATTCCTCCTTCCAACCTATAGTTTTAGATTAGCAGCCATAAAACTATTTTCAAGTGTTTTTTCACTGTATATATATTTTTTATTCTATTTTTAATTATTTTTTATGTTTTTACGTGATTTTTTCACTAAATATTATATTTTTGCTATAGTTTTTAGTATCACATCTTAAAAGGTTCGAACTGCTTATATTTTTGAATTAAAAAAGGTTCGAATAGAACCTACTCAAACCTCAACTTTGTAATTTTGGTGACCCGTACGGGATTCGAACCCATGAATGCATGCGTGAAAGGCATGTGAGTTAAGCCACTTCTCCAACGGGCCAAAATAAATGGCGCTCAGCATAGGGCTCGAACCTACAACCGATCGGTTAACAGCCGATTGCTCTGCCATTGAGCTAGCTGAGCGTCTTAACTCCTGATTTATCAGGCAAGTATGATAATATCTTAAAGTGAGGAATAATGCAAGAAAAAAATCAAAAAAATTAATTTTTTTATAAAGAAAAAAATCTTCTCTTTACGAGAAGATTTCTTACTTGTTAAGTTTTTTGTTAATGGAAGTATAAACGTCTCTAACTGTATGGAAAGAGAGCATCTCATCATCAGAAAATTCGATATTGAGTTTTTCTTCCAGTTTCATTAAAGATTCGACTAAATCAAGAGAATCAAGACCTAAATCTTTAATCACGGTATCTTGAGAGATAGTTTTACCTTTGACTAATTCTCCGAATGTCTCTTCAATTACTTTTTCTACATCCATAAAATAATTCCTCTCTATCTATATACATAATTATATTATCTAGATAAGGAATATTCAATATTTTATCTTCCAGCCTCAGTTACCATCGCGGCTAAATGCTCAGCTAAAGGACGTGAGAAATCTTTCTTTCTGAAACGGAAGGTCCAGTTACCGTATGGTTTACCTGGAACGTTCATCCGCGATTCTTTACCCATATGCAAGATATCTTGGATTTGGAAGATAACCACATCAGCATTACTGCGCATCAACGAACCAATTAAAGTATCAAGAATATCTTCGACTCTGCCGATTTGTAAATAGTCGAGCATATAGTCATAAAGATAAGGATGTTCGTCGAGATAATTTGTCATGACATCATTATCATGAGCCCCTAAATAAGCGACGCAGTTTTCTTCATAGTTATGAGGTAAATATGCGTTGCAGAGTTTATTTAAAGTATCTTCGCGGACATCATCATAATGATTAGAGAGTCTGTCTTTAAACTTTTCATAATCTTCGCCGTATTCGCCTCTTAAATGGTTTTGATAATCATCAAAGCCGAATTGATAAAGTTTGATGCCTGGGAAGTTGAATTCTGCTTTTAATTCTTTTGCTGAATCGGTTAAGATACCTAAATCTTCAGCGATGATTTGAATCTTTTTAAGCTGAGGCTCTAAAGCGATAAAGAAATCGCTGCCTGGGCCTTTCTTCCATACGCCGTTACGCGCGGTCTTTTCACCGAATTTAACAGCCCAATAAGTATCGAAAGCTCTAAAGTGATCAACTCTAACTAAATCGTAGAGTTTGCTCATTAAATCAAAGCGTCTTCTCCACCAGAGATAGTTATCTTTTTTCATTCTTTCCCAGTTATAGAGAGGGTTGCCCCAAAGCTGACCATCTTTAGCGAAGTAATCAGGTGGGACACCCGCTACTTCAGTTGGTCTTCTTTTCTTATCGAGAAGGAATAATGAAGGATGCGCCCAAACATCAGCTGAGTCAGCTGAAACATAAATAGGTATGTCACCGATAATCTTAATACCTTTTCTCTTCGCGTAATTTCTTAATGAAGCATATTGCTTATACGCTAAATACTGCGTGAAGATATAGAATTGATAAAGATCTTTATGAGCGTCTTTTAATTCTTCAATTACCGCTTTCTTTCTAAACTTTTCATCATGCGGCCATTCCTGCCAAGAAACATCGTTATGGAGTTTCTTAATCATCATAAAGACCGCGTAATCCTCTAACCAGAATTTATGTTTTCTGTAGAAGTTATCAACCTTTTCCTTAATCATCGGATAGCCTCTTTGATAGGCCTTTTCGAGAATTGGGAAACGCTGTTGATATATTTTGCCATAATTAACAAAAGAAGCATTGTTCCCACCGCGTAAATTTCTGACTTCTTCTGGTGATAAGAAACCATCTCTAACCAAATAATTTAAGTCAATAAAATACGGATTCAGAGCAAATGCTGAAAATGATTGATATGGCGAATCTGCAAATCCGGTTGGGTTGAGAGGCAAAATCTGCCAATATTTTTGTTTTGCAGACACTAAAAAGCGAATAAATCTTCTTGCCGCGCTACCAAAGGTACCAATTCCATGTGGAGAAGGTAACGATGTGATATGGACAAGCAATCCTGAACCACGTTCCATCTATTTTAATCCCCCTTAAAACAAATTAATTATAAACACTAATAACGAAATTTTCAATAAATGGGTCATAAGTGGGGAAAAATAGGGATTATCTTAGTTTAAAGCAATGTAAGTAAACTGTTCGTTACCCATGCTCATACCTAAAGTGACAAAGCTAATTTCTCCGTTTTTAAAGCGAATATTTGTCGGAGTTAAATAATTATCGTAAGTATCGTAACCAGTTAGATGTAAGGATGAATCTTCTTGATTATAAACAGTTTGAATCTGCGTTAAAAATAACTTGCGATACTCACCATTTAAATCATCAAGATCAATGATTTTGATTTCAGTGTCTGGATATTCTAAAGTGAATTCGTAATAAGCTCCTTCGCTTCTTTGGCAAGCTGAACATGTATCATTAGAAATCACTAAGATAAAATCTTCATCTCGCGCGATTTTTTGCCTTAATTCAGTTTGATTAAGCATGTTATTAAAATAAAAATTTTCTTCGCTTACATAATAAAAATTATGGATTCTAACATTTTCTGCAGCAACTACGACTTTACCGATTTGATTATCCGAAAAAAGAAAATTATAAATCATGGAATCATTAGCTTTATCGTAATAAAAATTTAAACTTGTTACGTCCTTATCAAAATAACTAAGCTGATAATTTGTAAGCTTATCTTCTTTAATTTGATATCCGTCTTGAGATGAAATAAAATCGCTAGTGTTAACAATATTAACTAATTTATATAAATCTAAGCCATAATTTATTTCATCAGAAACTTTAATTACTTCATCATCATAAAGCTGATACTTTTTCATAAACGGCAGATAGTAATACGTAATCTCAGTATTATTATCAATATACGAATTAGTATCGATAGTTAATGATAAATTATATAATGAATCGTTAAAACAGGCCTTTCCTGAGGTCAAAACATAATTAAAGAAGGAGATATAATCCTCCTTCAAAACAGCTGTCTGCTGGCAAGCAGAAGCTGATAAAAACAATAATCCGATTACTAATAACTTATTCAGCTTCTTCATCTTTTAACTCTTGATAAATCTTCTCAGCAACTTCATCAAGATACTTTCCTTCATACTTTTCAATTTCCCCGTGATTAATTAATTTAGTTAAAGCAAGGTCTAATGGTAAGGAAGCAATTAAATTAATGTCTTCATCTTTAAGTAATTCGGAAATTGAAGATTCTCCGTATAAAGAAATCTTCTCATGGCATTTAGGGCATTCAATATAAGCCATATTTTCGATGATACCTCTAATTTTAATATGCATCATCTTCGCCATATTGACCGCTTTCTTAACAATTAAGGAAACTAAGTCTTGTGGAGTTGTTACCATAATAATTTCATCAACTGGAATGCTTTGGAAAATAGTTAAAGCGACATCGCCGGTTCCTGGAGGCATATCGATAACTAAAACATCGAGTTCACCCCATAAAACATCGCTATAGAACTGTTTAACAATCGTGGAAATAAGCGAGCCTCTCCAAATAATCGGGTCATCATCATGCTCAAGAAGCATATTAGAAGAAATCATCTTAATTTTTAACTCTGGGGAAATAAACGGATAGATTAAATTGTTTTGTCCATACGCTCTTTCTTTTACACCAAAAGTCTTCGGAATGCTCGGTCCGGTTATATCCGCATCAAGTAAGCCGACCTTTAACCCCTTTTTAGCTAAAGAAACCGCTAAAAGAGAAGAGACAAAAGATTTGCCGACTCCGCCTTTGCCGGAAACGACACCGATAATTTTTTTAATCTTCGAAAATTCATTTAAATTTACAGTAAATGAAGCCTGGGAGCAGTCATTAGCTTCCTGGCAATGTGAGCAATCCCCGTCGCATGCCGGTGATTGCTTATATTTTTCATTACTCATCGCTTTCTCCTTTCACCAAGGCAAATTCTTCCGCAATTAACTCTATGGCAATTTGTCCTTGCATATAATTTATCAAATCATCTAATTTTCTAGAAGATAACACTTCATAGATAACATTATCTTGATATAAAACGTCACGCGTTTCAATCTTTTCCGTTAAGAGATACTTTTTTAAAACATCAATATTTTTATATTCAGTCACCAAATGATAACAGTAACGCTTTTCTTGATGGTAAATATCAGCTTTGCTAATAACATTAACCGCGCCGCTAACATAAGCCCTCAACAATCCGCCCGCACCGAGTTTAATCCCGCCAAAATAACGGATAACCACGCAGAGAACTTTATTAAGATGATGTTTTAGCAAAACCTCTAAAATCGGTTTACCTGCCGTTCCTGAAGGCTCACCATCATCATTAGACTTCCTCACTTCATCAAAAACATACGCATAGCAATAATGCGTCGCTTTTGGATAAGTTTTCATTAAACTTTTCAAGTGATCTTTATATTCATCTTTAGTTTTCAAAGGTAATAAAACCGAAATGAACTGACTCTTTTTTATTTCTTCTTCAAAGGTGAAGGTTTCTAAAACATAGTTAGGCATTTGTATAATTTCTCAAAATATCTGCGATAGTCTTTAACTGCATAGTCCAGTTATCAGCTTTATCAGCGAAAACTTCACTTGCTAAATCAATGCTGAAATCAAGTTTATTATTTGCTAATTCTGGAATTAAAATCGCTAAAGTATCTAATTGTTGGTTAATCTCAGCAATAGTTGGATTAATTAAACTGTCAAAGCCAATACTAGCAATCATCGAATTCAAGTAATATTCTTCTTTGATATAGATGCTCTTAAATGTCTCATCATCTTTGTTGCCCATCATGCTGATATTATTGGCCATACCTACATAGAATTCATCGTTGATATTAGCAAATTTATTAGCCATATCGCCTATATATGTAGCCATATTACCTGAAAAATTGATAAGTCCTTTTAAGCCATCATTTTCATAAGTATTGAATGTTATATAGTCATTATTAATTGCAGCATCATTTGTCCGAGCAAATAAGTTATAGACATAGTTTATATCCTGAGTAGATAAATCTTGAGAAATAATTCTGTCTAACAATCTCGCTAAGACTTCGCTTAATAAATAAGCACGATTATATAAGTCTTTATCAGTAACGTTTTCAAGATTAGAAACATCATTTAATGTATATGCTGAATTAAATAAATCATCAACTAAAGATGAGGAAACTTCGGTAATACTGCTAAGAATTTCACCATTATCAAAAAGGCTACCATAAAGTTCATTGATAAAGTACTCTAATCTTTCACCTTCAAAAGCCCATTGATTTTCTAATGTTTTATCATCAATATGATTTTTCACAATATAGCTAATCATGTCTTCAGCTAACTGATTGCTTCTACCTTTATCATCACTAACCCAAATTTCATCAGCGATATCGGCTTTTACTAAGGCTCCATAGATTAATGAACTTCTAATAGAAACAACAGTGTTATCGACTGTGACATCGTCAAATGTATTCAGTTTGCCAATTAAATTAAATAATGTGCTTAAATTGTTAACTTCAACAGAAGTGATATTTCCGCTATCGTCAGTCTTTTTAACGAAGAAGCTATCAACTCCACCTTTAATTGCTTCAAATAAGGAATCTTTGCCATCGCATAATGTAGAGATATCTTCATCCCAAAGATTAATTTTTTCTTCTTGAGAAATATTTTTATCTTCAATCGCGTATCCGCTAATGACAACATTTTCATCAACAATTAAGCCGTTAATATTAGTTAAGACTTGATCAAAAATCTTTGGTAAAGCATCGTGATAAAGCGATGAGTGATTAACGCTAACTAAGAGATCATTAACTTCTTGAGCATTTAGAGCTTTTAATGTTTCAGCATTGCTTAAATCATTAAAGTCTTTAATTGAACTCGACATTTTAATGGTCGCATTAACCGCGGAAGTTATGTTGTCGATTTCTTTATTCCAGTCAGAAATACGAGAAATATTTTTAACCATTTTCGCTTCAGCAGAAGAATAAGAAGTATCTCTATCTTGGTTATAAGCTAATTCATCAAATCCGCTGGTATCCATCAAGAAATTAATCATCTGTTCAAAGAAAGTTAAATCTTCACCATAGATATTCTTAACTTTTCTTGAATTGTTTGTAAAGGCTGATTCTTCCATCGCTTTCAGCATCGGAGCGATAACGTTGGTCATATCGCCTTTTAACGATTCTAAGCCGTTGCTTAAGCCATCATTATTTAATAAGTCCATCAACGGATCAGCAATATCCATAAAGATATCGATTTGATCTTGACGCGCGGCAATTTCACCGCTTCTTGAAACATCATAGCCCTTTGAAGAAAGAACGTTATTGCTATCTTTATAGTTATAATCAACCGAGAAAGCTTCAAAATAGAGATCATTAACGGTTACTCTTTCATCGACAGTTGTATCTGGATTATCCGTTCCGAAAGCAAAGTTTGTGGTTGAGAACACTTTATTAAGCGATGAGCTAAATAAGGTTCTAAAGGAATCAATTTCATTAAAATCTGTGAGAATTGGTGAAAGAACATCCATTCTATTATCGCTTTCTAAAACCTTTTCAAAAGTGATATTGCCATTATTATCAAAGAAAATCTTTTCGCCGTTTTCTTCTTTCAGGAATTCTTTTAATAAGTTCATTATTTTATCGATTTCTCCGCCTTCCTCAATTGGAGCATTACCGATAGCAAAAGCGCTGATATGGTCTTCTTTAACATTTTCAGAATCAACATTTTCACCTAATGACTCTTCAATCTTTGATGTGACATTATCATAGAAAAATTCAGCAAATGGTTTGCCGGTAATTTCATATTTTCCGTTAACAAGTTCACTATTAAATGAAGATAAATTATAGACCGACTTTAATACAGTACTTAGATTATCGATATCAGCAACATCTAGAGATGCGATATTGATATTAGCTAAATCCATGCCGTCGCTACCGAAGGCTTTAACCGCGTCGATAACTTTAACAAATTCACTGGCTTCTTTATCCCAATCAGAAACGTTATTAAAATTAATTTTTAATCCGCTTTGTTTTAATGGTTCTTCCAAGTAATGATTAAGAATATTTCCCATTGATGAAGAAATAATTGTAGATGAAGCTAAATCAGAGAAAATATTTTGAATTTCTTGTGAATCAATTTTGTTAATATTGATGGTTCCACCATCTGCATTAATCAAATTTTTAATTGTCGAAGAATCTTGTAAAGTGGAGAAAGCTGCAACGATATTATCAATTTCTTTATTCCAATCAGAAATTGAAGTAATTGTATTTTCACTAACAGCAAAACCCATGTTGGTTAAGTTTTGATCTTGGAAAATATTATATAAAACTGTTTCAAAATTACTCATTTCACCAGCAGCTGGCTGAGGATTAATTAAAGGTGATTGTTCAACAATCTTTAAAATATGTCCGAGTTTTTCTACATCGAATTGAGTCTTATCAAGGAAAGCATTAGGATCATTTGAACTTAAGGCTTCACTCAAAGCATTGATATCTGGAACTAAGTCAAGAAGGTTATAGAGTTCTTGTCCGAAGGAAGTAACATCAAAATTAAGATCTTTAAAGGTTAAGCCATAGATTAACTCTTGATTACCTAACTGATTTTCAATTAAATCAGGGATGCAAATTGAAAGAATTTGGGAATCATCAATATTCAAAGAAACTTCTTGCAAAATTGAGATAATTTTTTCATCTTTTAAAATATCAACTTTATTATCGATAATATCTTGAAGAGGAAAATCTGGGTTATTGTAAATTAAATGCACGGTATCAAGCAATGAAGAAATTTCATGGCTCCATTCCTCTTTTGTTGTCACTTCGGCCGCAACTTCGTCGATAGCTTGGCTTAATCCTAAGTTTTGTAACTCTTCAAATGAAGTCGCATATTTTAAAACGTTTCCGATTTGGCTAAGTAATAATTCTGAATCAAGAATTCCCTTATACGCTAAAGAACTATCATCTTTATAAACACCATCAAATAAACTCTTAGTCGATAAATGATAACGGTTTTGGTCAATACTCGTCGTAGAAGTCAATAACTCCGTTCCATCACTCTTTTCTCCGTTAATCGCTTCTTCTGTTAATGAATAATTGATTACTTGCATTAATGCGCTATTCTGTTCATTAGAATGCATGAAATCGCCAACGGTAAGATTTCTTTGAATTGGTGAATAAAGAGCTAAATCAGAAAGATTAACCACAGTATCATAAAGAGAAAGCAATTCATTGCCTAAATCAATATTTTGATAAGCTGCTGCATCTTCCGGCAAAATTTCATTATTAGCTTGATCATTAACATATGTGGCTAATGATGTTAAAAGATATGGCATTACTTTATTTAAAACTGATGAATCTTCTAAATTTTCAAAAGTTAATTTGAAAGAAGTATAATTCTCACGGCTAAAGGTATAGCTTTCAATTCCTTGAGGATCGAGAGCTTGCGAAATTAAGCCGGTTTCATAGAAATTATCATAAATATCGGAAATAGTTAAAAGTTCATCGCTCCAATCGATATCATTCCAGTTAACCGCTGATAAATCTACATTATTTTTAATTTGATCAATATTGACGACAATTGATAAAGCTACTGGCAAGATTGAAGTAACAAATGGAGAATTTGCTAACAAATCAAGTGAACCGGTAACAAAAGCTTCAGATAATGCAGCCGTTTGATTGAATGAGAAGTTACTTAAATCAATAACTCCTTCTTGAATACCTAAGCAAGCGATATTTAAAAAGACCTCCATTTCATTAAATAAAGATGTAGTTTCATCACCTAACTTAAATGAAGTCAAATAAGAAGCTAATTGAATATCTAATGAAGAATCACCAACTTTTAAACTAGTTAAAGTTTGGCCGAGAAGAGAATTTTTATAAGCGTCGACATATTCCTGTAAAGCCTTAGTCTTACTATTATTTAACTCAAAATCAAATTGATTAACAGTATTAACAACATTAGATGCTAATGCGGTAAACGGCATTAATAACAACGCTGAAGAAACGAGAGCTTTAACGCCTCCAACAAAAAAGCCTCCGACTCTGATTTTATGTTTTTGTGTCAAATTTTTACCTAAAAGATGTTTAATTAAAAGGTTATAAATTAAGAAAGAAAGCAATGGTGAAATGATAAAGCAAACAATTATGAAATGAAGGATAAATACAACTAAAGCAATAATTGAAGTCGCTAATTTATCGCACATTACAAAAGCTTCAGATGACGGAGTTAAGCCGGAACCATTACTTGAGAAATAAATAATAATATCTCTCAAAGTTTCACCAATTGTAGTAACCGGAAAAACTTGTCCGTTAATTCCGATTGCTAAATTAAGCGAAGTTAAATTAATTCCATAGTATAATTCAGCAAATTTTGTATTGAAAACAATAATTATGACATAGAGAATCGATGAAATGATAAAAGCGGTCAAAGACTTCCAAACGCCTTTAAACAACCCAAAAATCATTTTTAAGACTATCAGTCCAATTAAAACATAAACGACTATATTTAAGATCAAAGTAATTTGAGCTGGATCCATAAAACAACCTCCAAAGTTATTAGTTACAAAACAATAATATTATATTTTTTAAAAATATAAATTATTTTTTATCTTTAATTTGTTTTTAATCTGTTATACTCTTACTAACGAGGCATTATGAAAAACGAAGATATTTTTGTATTTGTGAAAAAAATGGGCTTATTTCTCGTCGGATTTCTCGGCTTAAGCATCATTTCGGCAATTGTTCAGTTAGCATTTGGAGAACTTATCGTTTCGGCAATGGGCAATCAAGCTTCTGCTTTTCTTAATTTTATCGTGTATTTTATTGGAGCGATAATCTTATGCTTAATCGTTTGGAAAAACGAATTAATCGATATTTTTAAGGGATTTAAAGTACCTCAAAATATTAAAGACGGAATTGCTATTGGAATTATTATCTTAGCGGTAACGATGTCATATAATCTGCTTTTATCATTAATTATGCCATCGTTTGGCTCAAATGATAATGAAGCTAGCGTCGATAATATGATTTTAATAAATCCAGTTTTAAGTTTTATCACCGTCGTTTTATTTGCACCTCTAGTCGAAGAAATAACTTATCGCTACGGATTATTTGCCGGAATCAGAAAATATTCACGCGTTTTAGCCTATATTGTTACTTCTTTAGTTTTTGCATTAATCCACTTTGATTTTAACTTTTCTGATCAAGCCGTTTTAATAAACGAATTGCTTAATTTACCTACATATATTTTTGCCGCGGTTATGCTTTGCTATGCCTATGATAAAAATACTTCCTTAGCTACATCAATGACCGCGCATTTAATCAATAATTTAACCGCAGTTATCACAACCATCATCGCATCATTTCTGCAATAACTATGTATAAAGAAAAATATAAATTTCAAATACTGGCGTCATTTCATTTAAAAATCATCGCCATGATTACAATGCTAATTGACCATATCGGTGCTTATTTAGTACCGATTAAAAGTCCTTTTTATTATCCTATGCGAGTGATTGGCAGAATCGCTATGCCGCTTTACGCTTTCTTTATTGTTGAAGGAATGCGTTATTCTCATAACAAATTAAAATATTTATTGCAGCTTTTCATCATGGGAATAATTGTCGATATCGGGGAGATAATTTTTCTTAAAAAATATAGCGGTTCGATTTTCGATACCTTCGTCATCAGCGGGCTTATAATCTATTTCTTAATGAAAAAAGAAATCTATTTAAAAGTCTTCGCGCTTATTCCCTTTGCTATTGGTATCTTATCCGGGTTTTCTTTTTTTCCAATTCGTTTAGAATATGGACCTTATGGAATGTTAACCGTTTTAATAATTTATCTTGGCTACGCATTAATCGATGTTTACGGAAAATTAACCTGCACTCAATACGATATTGATTATCAAGCCTATAAAAAATCAGGCACATTTACTTTTTATTACGTTCTCTGCGCAGCTTTATTATTAATCGGTTTTAATGCTTTATGCGTTATTTTTCAAAATTATCTCTATCTCTATTTTGATGCCTCGTCAGTCGATTATGGCATTCAAAGCTTTATTGTCTTCGCATTGCTTTTATTAATGCTTTATAACGGAAAAAGAGGATATAATCATCCTCTCTTCAAATGGGGCTGCTACGCTTTTTACCCCGTACATTTAATCATATTATATATTATTAAATTGATTATTGGTTAAACCGCTCTTTCTGTTCCTTCATAGAAAACTGCAATAGTACCCGGGCCGACATGAGCGCCGGTGCAGAAATCATAATATTCAATATAGACATCTTTACATTTAACATTGGCTTTAATTTGTTCGCCCAATTTTTGAGCTTCTTCTGGACAGTCGCAATGAGCGATATAAATTGTTTGTTCCTCTGGATTTATAATGTTGTCTTGAATAATTTTAACTAAGGTTAATAAGGCTTTCTTTCTGCCGCGAACCTTCATAAATGATTCAATCATATTTTTCTTTGAGGCCGCTAAAATCGGTTTAATATCAAGAAGTTTACCAATTGAATAAGTAAGCAATGAAATTCTGCCAGTTCTCTTTAAATAAATTAAATCTCCAACAACGAATTCGCCATGAATATTTAATCTTTGAGCTGCGACTAAATCATAAGTTTCTTCAATTGTTTTTAATTCTGCGCGATATTTGCTAGCATTAATAACTGAAATGCCTTGACCAAACGATGCACACATCGAATCGAGAATCATTATTTTTTGATTAGGATATTCATCTTGTAACATATCTCGAGCATTGCAAGCTGAATTATAAGTTCCGGAAACACCTGAGGAAATGGAAATATAGAGAACATCTTCGCCTAAATCGAGATGCTTTTTGAAAAAATCATAATAGTCTTGAGGTGATATTAAAGAAGTCTTAATAAACTTGCCTTCTCTAATCATATCGTAAAACTCTTTGCCATGTGTTTTATATCCTTCGTCCTTATTAAAACATGGAACGATTTTATCATCGATAAGATTATTAAAAGAAATCATATCAATATTGTATTTTTCTAATAATTCTTCATTTAAATTCGATGCCGAATCAGTAAGTATAGCATATGACATTATTGTACCTTCTTTCTACTTCTATAATAAAACATATAAATTTAAACTAACTATAAATAAATGCAAATAAAATAAATTTCTTAAAAAAATGCTTGCAATAGTATTAACTTTCGATTATATTAAGTAATGCTGATACGCGAGCGTAGTTCAGTGGTAGAACACAACCTTGCCAAGGTTGCTATGCGGGTTCGATTCCCGTCGCTCGCTCCATTAAGATGAAACTTCCCCCATTTCTTTGCCCATTAGGGTATGATAGAAATGGGGGTTTTTGTTATGAAATATACATTAAAAGAAAAACCGCGCCTTGAACCTGTTTGGTGAAAACGGACTCGTAAATAAAAAGCACATTATGATTTTGTAATCTGATGTGCTTTTTTAGTACTATAAATCAAAGGAGGAAAAAATATGTATGTAAGAAAGTCAAAGCGCAA
>CALVKD010000040.1 GCA_944332525.1 uncultured Bacilli bacterium
ATTACATCAATTATTATAATTACGAACGTCCAATGTACTGTCTTAAATACAAAACCCCACATCAGTATAAAACTGACATGGGGTATTGATGCTTTTTTAAACTGTCTACTTTTTGTTGACTAGTTCACCAAACGGTAACAGCTTTTTTTCTTTTTTAGAAGAATGTGCCCCTAGCGGCTTCCTTAATTTCCTTAGATGCGGTAAACGGAACTCTTGTGGTATAGCCGTTTTTCGCAGCTACTATCATCTTAGTTGGCCATTCTTGAATTGCCGCATTCCATTGATAGACGCTATCGTTATAAAGTTCTCTTGCAGCAGTAATTTCTTTTTGTAAGAGTGAGTTTTGTCTCAAGCATTCTTCAATTTCGTTATGAGCTTTTAAATCTGGATATTGCTCAAATGCAACGTTTATTTGTCCAAATAATCTGTCGACTGCTTGGCTAGTCTCATTTCTTGTAGCATCATTAGAAGTATTTCCTCCGCGATACATTGCAACTTTTGTCATAACGTCTTTATCGAGATCAATTGCTTTATCGAGAAGTTTTGCAGCATTTTGTAAAATAACAACTCTTTGTTCGAGATAGTTATCAATCTGCGAGGCATTATGCTGGATTTTTTGTTGTAGTTGACGTAAATACACCCCTGCTTTGATTTTCATAAACAAGAAAATAATGCCTGGGATAATGCCTAAAACCCAAAGAATAATTTCGAAAATCGTACTCCCAAAACCAACTTTTACAGGAATTTGTTTTTCAATAACATTTACATCTCTTCCTTCCGGATTTACAACACCATTAAGTTCATCTAATTCGTTAGCCATAAAATTTCTCCTTTCTATTTATTTTTATTTTTGACGAATCTATCTTTAATATATTTTACGAAATAATTATCGTCTTGTTGAGTATATTCTTTTCCTTCTTCAATATAAAAACCTACAAAATTCTTATTGCGAATTGAACTTTGCAAAACCTCGTTTCCTTGAGAATCGTCTCTTACTAGTGTAGCGTCATCGCGAAGATCAAATTGTCTTATACCTACTCTTGATGTTTTATTAACCGGGATAAAATCAAACCAATTAACCGCAACATCATAAAATCGTCCATTATTTGCCATTACTGATACAACCGTGACATTAGGAATTTTTTGATATGAATATGCAACTACATCAAAGATATCCGTTTCTCCAACTGAATTTTGATAATTTACCTTCAAAATTAACTTTTCAGCAGCCTCTTGAGGACGGAAAACCAAATCCGCAACTTTAGCCATTTCGTTAACAAAACTTTCTGCTTCTAGCGTCGAAACATGGTTAAGAATTTCACCTGGATTATATAATCCAGCATCTGTGGTTTGATAAAGTGGTATTGCTAAGATTGGGGCTAAATCAAAATAAAGTGATCCGAATAAATTTTTCAAATAAGCTAAGTAATCTTTTTTTAGAAGATCATAATCGTAATATAAATTAAATATAGTTGGATCATAATCAAACATATCTTTACCATGAAGAGTAGAAACTATATTCAATTTCTTATCTTTTCTGAAGTAAAAATCATCACCATAAGGTTCTTTAGCCGTGATAATTTCTACCATATTTTGTTGAGCTAAAGGTGTGAATAATAAGCGATACTGCACTTCATTATCACGATTGAATGCACCAAACAAAACATCAAATTCAGAATTAGTTAACGCCTGAAATCCTCTTCCTTGCTTAGTAGACTTTTCAGTTAATTTTTCTAATTTTTGTTCACCCTTTTTGACTAAGTTATCAATTTGTTTTTCGGTGCTATCAGTTTCTACACCTGAAGGTCTACGGCTAAAAGATAAATCTGGTGCTGCTTCATTACCATATATAACCGCAGAATCAAAATAATAATTAGGGACCGGTTTTACGATAGTAGCAGTTAATGTTTGGCTAACAGTTCTAGTATAAGTTCTACCATTGCTATG
Source organism: uncultured Bacilli bacterium (assembly GCA_944332525.1). Taxonomy (GTDB): domain Bacteria; phylum Bacillota_I; class Bacilli_A; order RFN20; family CAG-449; genus CALVJO01. The sequence continues at coordinate 1,948 of CALVKD010000040.1, forward strand.
ATATGTTTCTGCCCAAGACACTGTTCTTCTGCCAACATAAGTAAAATTAACCATTTTTGTAGCAAAAAGCTTCACTCTTATAAATGGATTACTTGAAATATCTCCAGATTGAACGGAACATACAGAGACGTTTTGATTATAGCGATAATCATAATTATAAAGCGAATGAAGCATTAATAATTTTTGAGGTTTTAATTCCTCATCTAACTTAATGACATCTGTTGTTCTATTCACTAAACGGATAAAGTCTTTGTAAGTAAGTAATTGCCGGAAAGGATTAAGCATAGCTATCCCTTGATTTAACGCTCGGTAATATGCCGTTTTATGTTTTTCATAAATATTATTTAAATTTTTGATTTTTTTATTAATTACTAAGAAAATTAATAAAATCATTCCAATAGCTGCTACAGAACCGATAGCTATAAGCAATATTCTTGCTAATACTTCTAAATCTAAGCAAATACCGATAATTGCAATAACAACTCCTGCGACAAGCAAGAAAATACACAACGCTAATAAAAATTTAAAGCCTACCAATGTCTTTTTGGTATCATCGATTTTTTTCTTTAACCGATTAATTTCAGCAACAATTTTTTTATTTGCAGCTTCATCAATATTAGCAACACGAACTAAAGCATTTAAAAACTCCGCGGCATTTTTATCATATTCCGCTTTCAGAGGTCCCTTATAGAAATCCATCGGGTCAAAACTGAGAGGGTCTTTTCTACTAATCATATTTTCATTTTACTTTATTTAACGCTTTTTGCAATACTTCTTGCTATTTACCAGCAATACAATCATCCATCATAAACGCTAGTTTTCGCTTATCATAAGAATTATTAATTGTAATAACCTGATAAATAGCGACTAAAGCAATACCTGCAGCTGTTAAATATCCACCTTTCTTAAGTTCAGGAGTATAGTAATTTAATTCGTAATGATAATTACCTTCATCGCAGATAAAACCAATAAAGCCACCTTGCATTTGATAAATATCTGGAGAGGATAATTTTTCTCCAGTTAAAGAGTATCTTTCAAGCGACCAACCTTTATCATATGGAATCTGTAAAACTATAATCTTTGGTGATTCATAATTCGTATCAAAGGCAAAATAGTTAATATCATGCTCAATATTACTGAATTGGTTTTCTTTAAGAGACTCTAGATTTGCTAAATAAGCATCTTCATATTCATATGTGATATCTGGCCACATTAAGTATTGAGTTTGATTCATCGTCTCATTAACTTGTATCTTGATTCTCGTAACTTGATCATCAACATAAAAGCCGCGTTCTTTTTTCCATTCGCCGTTGCTCCGCGCGTACCATTGAACCATATGAGTATCATGGGTTATGACATACTCTTCGCCAGTAGGCTTACGCCCATAGAGAGTAATATCTAAATTTTCACCCATTCTAGCTTGAACTGTTACATAGCATTTTCCGCGAGTCGCGCATTCTGCACCAATTTTATAAGATGAAGTATCAATATCAATATAGGAATTCCAGGTCAAAGAATGCGTCGACGATGTAGAGAAAGGAATCGGTTCTTCATAACCGGTAAAACTGCCATTTTCCCAAATAGCTTTGTAGATTTTAGTTTGTGAGCTACTTGGATGAATCGAGGTATAATCACTAGAAATATCCTCTACATTTAAGATATTGAAATCTGAATTATTTTGATAATCTTCACCGAATAATGCTTCGAGATCATCTTCATACATAACCGCACCTTTGAGATAGGCATTTTCATTTCTAACTGTATCATCGGTCATTAGTCTTGCCGGGACGATATTATCAAAAGCATATCCTAGTTCAATATAATTTTCATTCCGATAAATTGAATGATCATCGGTTGATAAATATTCATTAAATCCAAACGGAATATTATTATCGTCATCTTTCAAAATATAGTATTTAATGCCGAGGAATTCATCGAGATTAATTCTCTTTTCGTGGATGCCCATCGACCAAGAACCATTGTATTTAACATCTGACCAGCTTAAGAAATCATCAAGATTTGTATCATAAATTGAATGGAATGTCCCAACACCTGGCGTTCCCATCATCATCGCAAAGTTATTATTATCTCTATTCGCGGACGTCGAGAAAATTCGGAAATATGTGTCATCTTCGTTTTTTATCGTCTCGGCTAAAGCCATTTCTTCACGGAAATTGCTCGGTCCGCCATATAAAGATGAATATGAAACTGTCCCTTGCCCCATTAAGACAGTTATATTACACATCACAATAGCTTCTAAAGCGACAAAGTAACGAAGATTACTGGTTAGTGATACCTTCTGATAATTCTTTCTCAAATAGATATACATGACGATAATATAAGCTAATTCAGCAAAGACATAAGCTCTTCTATCCGCTAAGTCTTTTAAATTATTCGCGCCTTCCATATATAAAACATCGGCTTTATATAACATTAAGCCAAATAAGAAGACAACTACCGCGACAGAAATATCTAAATAGTAAACTTTCATCTCCGCGCGATTATCATATTCTTTCGCGATAAAGATAATCAAAAAGGCGATGATAAAGATATACCATCTCGCATAGGCAACTGAAGTAAATCCTGAAAAGCAATAATAGGCAAATGGAGTAAATAATCCAAGTAAGCAGAGTAATAAACCGACTAATACCGAGAACTTTTTCTTTTTTAGCGAAGAAATAATGCTCGGAATAAAGAAGAGCATAATCGGTGTGAAAATGAAAAGTGATGCATAAGTATTATCGTAACTATTAACCGCGATAACTGCTGAATCAAAGCAAGAGAAATTTGGAGTTAAAAAACCAATTAACGGATAAAGAAGTCTCTTAGAACCTTCATCTTGCCAAACAAACAATACTGAGAAAAAGTTTTTTATGGCTTCTGAGAAAGATAAATCTCCTTTACCAAACAAATTTTTGCAGGCATCTAATAAATCGGTTAGATACGTTTGACTTGTAACTCGAGAATTGTCTAAAGCGACAGAAAAACATGGGAATAAAACAAAAGCTGAAAGCATCAAGCCGTAGGCAAAAGCAAAGATTCCTAGTAAAATAACTTCCGCGCGGACATCAATCATTCTAATTTTGACATTTGTTCTTTGATAACGTTTATCAGTAGCTTCTTCCATCAAAGTTTTATAATATTTAAGATTTTGGAAATAACGGAATATCGCATAAAAAGCACCGATAAAGCAAAAAGCAATCAAGAAAAAGTAATTAGTTAGTCCAGTAATAAAAATTGTAATTATTAATAATAACGGTTTTTGATCTTTAATAATCTTTTCAATGCCAAGAAGCATCAACGGGACTAAAACCGCGATTTCTAAAAAGTGGTTAAACCATAAATAATATAAGTTCCAGCCGCAGAAAGCATAAGCGATACCGAAAAGCCAAGTCGTCTCTTCTTTAACGCGGAACTTTTCTAATAGCAACTTCATTGTGACGCCGGCTAAAACCATCTTTGTCATCATCATGAAGGCTTGAGCTTGGATTAACCAGCCACGCGGGACTAACAATAAAACTAAAAAGAAAGGATTAAATAAATAGTAGAAGGAATTCGCACCGATGTTATTAACGCCTAACATTGCTGAATCATCCCACATGACAAATTTTCCGCTGGTCAATGAGGCCCACCAATCATCGTATCCATTATAATAAAAAGGAATTTGCTGAAGGGTAAAATCGCCAGACATCGGAATCGTAAATGAGTTTCTAATTAAAGTGACTAAAAACATTAAAAAGACAATCACATATAGAAAAACGACATAGCAAAAGAAACGATTCTGCGTCAGCTTGCGAAAAACAGCTTTCAACTTGCTAAAAAAAGGTTGTTCGTTAATTGATTTTACTGCTTCGAAAACGTTTTTCATATTGCCTCACTTATGATAAATCTCATTGTTATTAATTTTAAACACGCGGTATAGCTGTTCAAGAACAAGCACCCTTGTTAACTGATGCGGAAAAGTTAATTTAGATAAGCACCATCTTTCTTTTGAAAGAGACCGTAATTCATCACTTAATCCAAGAGATCCACCGATAACAAAAGTTATCGAAGAATGCTGACTAATGATTTTTTGAAAATTCGCAGCTAGCGATAAAGAATCATATTCCTTACCATGTAAATCAATCAAAACTAAATAATCTTGATCTTTTAGCTGCTTTATTACCCTTTTCCCCTCGTTAATTAAGACCTGTTCTTCTTCTTTTTTTGAAGCTTTAGGAGAAGAAGCTTCATCCTTTACTTCAATTACACTTATCTTACAATATCTCGATAATCTTTTTAAATATTCTTTAATAGCATCGCTTAAAAAATTTTCTTTGATTTCGCCGACGCAAATTATCTTAATATTAACCATTGATTATTTCCTTAGCGATATTGCCGCCTTCAAGCTTTTGATGTTGACTCGCGCAACGGACATTAATATTGCTGATATCAATATTTCGCTTATGCATGATTTTGTTAAACGCGCTTAATGCTAGCTCCGGAGTATCCGCTTCTTCAGAAAGATGGGCTAAGGTTATTTCTTTTGTTTTTGAAGTAATGAGTTCAGAAAGATATAACGCGCTATCTTCATTAGAAAGATGGCCTTTAGGCCCCATAATCCGATCAATTAAACATTGAGGTCTTCCAGTATTTAATTGCATTCTAACATCGTGATTAGCCTCAAAAATATAATAATCGGCGCCTTTTAAAAACGGCAAAACGCGTTCATAAATATATCCGGTATCGGTAATATAAACCATTTTTTCATCATCATAGTTTATAACAAAACCAATTGATCCCTTCGCGTCATGGCTAGTTGGAACAACCAAAACATGAAACCCATCAAAATCGTATTCATGATAAGGTATCAATTCATGTTGCTCATCGACATCTAAAGTAACATTTGAAGCATATATAACATCTTTAGGAAAAATTTTTAAAGAAGCTATATGGTCGGTATGAGAATGAGTTACTAAAACTGTTTTGATTTGATCTAGCATTACGCCGGTTTCATCAAAATATTGCTTCGCCTGCTTCAATGACTTTATCCCGCAATCGATAACTAAATAATGATGATTTGCTTCTATTAATGTGCAATTTCCTTTACTTCCAGATTCAAAAACATAGTAACGCATGTTTATTCTCCTTGTTTAAAAGAATTCGTAGTTAGTTCAACGAATTTAGAAATATTCATTAAGAATGATAATAAGAATTCACCTGTAGGACCTTGTCTGTTTTTGGCGACATTGACGTGAATAGTATCATTATTAGAAAAATCATTAGAGTCATTTGCTTCAATTGTATTTTGATCCACTTGATTAGTTTTTTGATAGGCATCGCGGTGCAAGAGCATAACCACATCGGCATCTTGCTCAATAGAACCCGAATCTCTTAAGTCGGAAAGCATAGGCTGTCTTTTTCCTTTTTCATTATCACGAGATAACTGTGAAAGTACGAGAATCGGTAAATCTAAGTCTCTAGCAATCGACTTTAATGTTCTCATAATTTCATCGATATTATCTTTATTGCTCGGTAAAGGATTGTTTAATCTAACCAAACCTAAATAGTCGATAACAACAAATCCGAGATTTGGGTCGCGAGATTTTAATTTACTAAGTTTTGTTCTAATATCTCCAACTTTAATTCCTGATGTATCATCAATAAGAATTTTGGTTGTATTAATCCGCGTTTCAGCCTCGCTTAAAGCGATAAGATCGCTGTCGGTAACATTACCTTTACGGAATTTTCTTGATGAAACCGAAGAAACTGAGGAAAGAATTCTTTCAACGATTTGTTCAGCATTCATTTCAACTGAAAACAAGACTACAGTTTTTTTAGTCAAATAAGCAACCTGCCATAAAAAGTTAAGAGCTAACGCTGTTTTACCTACAGAAGGACGCGCGGCCAAAATATAAATTGAGCCGTTTTGCCAGCCATTAATAAGCGAGTTAAGAATCTTGTATCCAGTATCTAACCCCGTGACATCATTTTTATCTCTTTGACGGTATTTAGCTTCAATCTTTCGATTGAGGTTTGTGACAACATCAGATAAATCCACGAAATCACCAGTCGCCCGATTACGGGTTATTGAAACAACTTTATTCGTATACTCTTCTAAAAAATCACCGATATCGCTAGTAGTCGGCTTATTAAAATAAGCTTCTTTTAAATCATCAGTAGTTTTAAATAATGTCCGAATAATTGAATAATCTCTAACGATTTTAAGGTGATAAGAGGCATCGCTTGATGATAAAGATATATCCGAAATATTAAGAAGATAATCAATCCCGCCTATCTTATCGAGAGCCTTCATCGCATTAAGTTCATTAACTAAAGCGACATTATCAACTTCAATATTTTTTTTATACAGACTGACTAAAGCTCTAAAAATAACTGCATTTTGTTTTTGATTATAAAAATCAGTTGGAGATAACGTATCAATTGCTTCAATTAAAAAGTTTCGCGAAGCAATCATCGCTCCGAGAACAGCTTTTTCTGAATCAATTGACGCAGGAACAGGTAAAGTTGCCATAACTATTTTTTCTCGGAAACATGGACATTAACTGTTCCGATAACTCCTTTATATAATTCAATTCTAAGACGAGTAAATCCAAAAGCGTTAACTGGATACTTATCAACGAATTTTCTCTTATCAAGAACGATTGAATACTTTTTCTCCATTTCCTCACAGATTTGTTTAGGAGAAATATTACCAAACATTCTGCCGTCTTTACTAGTTGAAGCGGTAAATTCCAAAGTAATAGTTTTTAATTTTTCAGCGATTTCTTGGGCTTCTTGTTTCTTTTGTTCGTTTTCTTCTTCGCGTTTAACGATTTCATTATGCAAGAAGGTTGCCGAACCTTGAGTATATTTAATAGCTAAACCGTTTTTAACTAAATAATTAGCTCCGTATCCATCGCTAACTTCACAGATTTGATCTTTTTTACCGACGTTTTTCACATCTTTTAATAAAATAACTTTCATTTTAATCTCCTCCGATAATCTTCTTTTGTCTCAAGCCATTGACGTATTGTTTTATGACTTCTTCAACTCTTTTTCTAACTATATCAACATTTGTTGAATCTTTAAATTTTGCAGCCGCGGCCGTGTAAGATCCGCCGCCTTCAAATGTTTCACATATTAACTGACAAGAAATCGACCCATCGCTGCGCGAAGACAAACCGATAACTCTATCACTAATTCTGCCGATAACAAATGAGGCATTAATGCCGGAGATTTGTAAAGCTTCAGTAGCAACTCGAGCCAGCATTGCTTGTTCAACAATTTCATCATTACTCGCATATGTTAATAAAACACCTGCGCAAGGATATGTCGCTCTCGACATAATTGAATTCTTTAATGCATATTCTTCTAATTCGACTTTTAAGAACGAATCAGCTAAATTGTTATCCGCGCCAAAGGTTTTAAGAATATATGAGGCATCGTATGTTCTCGCTCCAATATGGTTTCTATAATAGTTTGTATCCAAAATAATTCCGGCAAGCATAAACGTTGCGATATCTTCTGGAACATCGATTTGACATGACGCATATCTAATCATTTCGACAACTAATTCAGAAGCAGAAGAAGCACTAGGCTCGATATATGAGAATTCTGGATTATCAATTGATGTCATACTTCTTCTATGATGGTCAATAATCGCGATATGTTCAGCTTTCTTAATCAAATTTGGATACATCGCGGTTTCTAAAGAATGGAAATCCGTGACAATTAATAAATCTTTTGGTTCAATTTTATCAAGGGCTTCACTAGGTGCGATGCACATTTCATTAATTTGTTCTTTAGTGAACGTAGCTTTAAAGGCTTTCTTTGTCTTATTTTCTAATTTGAACTCATCATAAATGATTTTAACAGGAGTATTTTTTGCTACACCTTTAACAAAGCAATATAAGCCTAAGGCAGATCCAATGGCATCAAGGTCAGCGATATTATGACCCATGATATAAACATTTTTAGCTTCTTCAACAAGGGCTTTTAACGAGTTAGACATAACCCGGGATTGAACTGAGTTTTTCTTCTCTTTTGTCTCGGTTTGTCCGCCGAAGAATTGTAAATTATCTTCATAAGTGGAAGCAACCGCTTGGTCACCACCTCTTGATAAAGCGACATCAAGAGCTTTAGAAGCCATTTCAAATAACCGATTATAGTTATCTATACCTGAAGCGATACCGATTGATAAAGTAAAATCGTTATCTTCTTTTTCTTCTTTAAGATCATCAAGTAAAGAGAAACGATCTTTTAAAATTTCATCATAATCTTCGCGGTTACATAAGAAAATATATGAATCGTTTTTATATTTTTTAAGAAGCATATGATGTTTTTTTGCGTAATCAACAATAACTTTTTGAATTACCGCTAAATTATCATTAATCGATAAATCATCGAGCATATTAGCCATGTCTTGATAGTTATCAATAGTTATGATACCGACGCTTGGACGATGTTTAAATGTTTCATCATAAACATTTCTTAACTCAGTGACATCTTTAAAAATATAAAGATTTGCTTCTTTAAGATATCTAACTAGATAATAGCATCCATTAAACTCAATACTTGTCTCGTCAGTATTGCTATCTTTAAAGCGAGCAAGTCCGTTAAAATAAGAATAAATTTCACTATCAACCAACGATTTTTCGACATCTCTAAAAAGATTATTAACCCAGATGACATTATCGTTATCATCGGTGATAATTAAACCGATTTTGCCAAAATCATATGCGGCTTGAATATCATTACCAAGAACCTTTAAAGTTGATATATCTGATTTATTTTTAGCATTTGAAAGCTTTGTAAAAGAAATCAAAGCGATCATCAAATTAACCAAAATAATGATTGCTGTAAAAGCGAAAATCAATTCTGTCTGAAAAGTTTCAATATAATTGCCATCGACCACGAAAAAGAGGACAAGGCAGATAATTAACTCAAAAAAGAAGATTAAACCATTAGCAACCAAATAGCGATGAATTAATTTTTGCATATTCTCTAACCTCTACTATGCTTTATTATACAATAATATATATTCTTATACACTTAAAAAGCAAAATAAAATAGCCCTATTGGGCTATTAATGTTTTCAAATTTAATCCTTTTCAGAATTCTTAGCGTTTAAAGAACTTCATAAGGACTGCAATAGATCTGATTAAGCACATAAATATATTCACCTAATCCTTTCTAGTTAAAGCCTTTATCCTTTAACTGAGCCTATTATATATAGACATATATCTGAAAAAAAGATGTTGAAAACGTTTTCTTTCTATGAAAACGTTATCATTTGTAACAAAAATAGTACCAACGTGAAATCACGTTGTTCTGACTAAACCCTATAAGGGCTAATACTCCACCGACCCATAAATGGCCATGGAAGGTCTGACAACCGTGTTCAATACTTGCTACCCTTTAAAAGGGTCTACATATTCTTTAGTTGACATACTATCAGTCATAAGGTCTTCTTTCTCTTGATTTTGAATATATTCTTGTATCTTCTTTGTATCAAGTCCAACTGTCGAGACATAATATCCTTTAGTCCAGAAGACCTTATTGCCAAATTTATATTTCAAATTCGCGAATCTTTCGAAGATCATCAAACTGCTTTTTCCCTTCAAATATCCCATAAAATTTGAAACTGATATTTTTGGTGGAATCTT
>CALVKD010000041.1 GCA_944332525.1 uncultured Bacilli bacterium
GCTTCTTTTTCTTCTGGAGTTCGCATTACATTTTTCTTTTTTGTTCGCATTATAAAACCTCCTTTTACTAGAATAACAAAGAAAAAAGTGGATGGGTGTTTTTTACCCTTGTCCACTTTTATCCTAGCACTCCAACTGCAACCTTTATTTTTTTACTAGATAATTTCCTTAATTCTTCTAACTAATTCATCGCTGGTAAAATTAAATTTCTTAATTACATCACCGGCTGGTGCTGAAGCTCCAAAAGTGTCAATGCTCATAACATGTGGAGCAAAGCGGTGCCATCCAAAGGATGAAAGCATTTCAACTGCGATGCGTTTACCATATTCATTGCCTAATGTTTCTTTAATGTAAGTTGGATCTTGCTTTAAGAATCTTTCTTGGCTCATCATTGAAACGACGCGGGAATCAATGCCTTCTTTAAGAAGTTTTTCTTGAGCTTCAACTGCTAAGGAAACTTCTGAACCAGAGGCGATAATGGTAATTTGTGCTTCTTTAACTTCATGAGATACGACATAGCCGCCTTTTTCGCTATCTTTTGAAGAAGTACCAGGTAATACTGGAAGAGCTTGTCTAGTTAAAATAATGCAGCATGGATGAGTTGTTTGTTCAAACATCAAGCGGTAGGCTGTCGCAACTTCATTAGCATCGCATGGGCGGAAAACTTCAACATTTGGAATTGATCTAAGCATTGCTAATTGTTCGATAGGTTGATGTGTTGGTCCATCTTCGCCGACAGCGATTGAATCGTGTGAGAAGAGATAGACAGCTGGTAAGTTGGATAGAGCAGCCATTCTAATAGCCGGTTTAAGGTAATCAGCGAAAACCAAGAAGCAGCCGACATAAGTTCTTAATCCACCGTGGAGCAACATACCGTTTTGGATCGCTGCCATAGCAAATTCACGAATACCGAAGTTAATTGATCTGCCTTCGCGGTGTTCTGGGGTGAAATATGTTCCTCCGTTAATCTTAGTATAAACTGAACCAGCGACATCAGCCGAACCACCAATTAAATTATGAATATTAGCGTGTAATAAATTAATAATAGTTTTTGAAGTATTTCTTGAAGCTTCCTTCATTCCTACTTCGAATTTTGGATTTTCCTGGTAAAGTTCAGTTGTAACTGAATTATTTAAAGAAGAAGCGATTTTCTTTGCTTCAACAGGATGAGCCATAGCGTATTCATCATAGAGTTTATTCCATTCTTGATATGCTTTTTCACCTCTTGCAGCAAAGCTATTTTTGAAATCTTCATAAACTTCTGGTAAAACAGTGAAGTCAGGATAATCAAAGCCATATTTTAACTTTGCGTTATGTCCGTCTTCTTCACCTAATGGAGAACCATGGACTTTACTTGTACCTTGGTTAGCAGAACCAAAGCCGATAACTGTATGGACCATGATTAATGTCGGTTTATCAGAAACTTTAGCCTTTGTTATCGCTCTATCGATATCATCAACATCATTGCCGTCTTTAACTTCTATAACATTCCATTCACTTGCTTCAAAGCGCTTTTTAACGTCTTCAGAGAAAGATAAATCTAATCCGCCATCAAGAGTAACATTATTAGCATCATAGAAGAGGATAAGCTTATTTAACTTCTGATGTCCAGCAAACGAGATAGCTTCTTGGGAAATACCTTCTTGAAGACAGCCATCACCGCATAAAGCATAAGTATAGTGATCAAAAATATTTTTTGCTCCCTCATACATAGCTTTTAATGATTGTTCTGCTAAAGCCAAACCAACAGCTTGAGCAATACCTTGACCTAATGGTCCTGCTGAAGCATCAACGCCTGTAGTAACACCAAATTCTGGATGTCCAGGAGTTCTTGAATCTAATTGACGGAAATGTTTTAAATCATCCATATTCAAATCATAGCCAGCTACATGCAATATTGCATAGAGAAGCGCTGAGGCATGACCGGCAGAAAGAACAAATCTATCGCGGTTAATCCATTCAGGATGATGTGGATCAGCTTTCAAATGGCGAGTAAAAAGAGTATAGAGAATTGGTGCAGAACCAAGTGCCATACCTGGGTGACCTGACTTTGCCTTATTTATTTCATCAATACATAAGGCGCGAATGCAAGCAATCGATAATTTTGATGATGTCTTCATAATTCTTCCTTTTCAACAAAATAAAAGCCTAATAGACTTGGCTGAATCCCGAAGGACCAGAGTGGAAAGCTTTTCTCTACTTTAGGATTCCGAACTTAGATATCTTGATAAGATGAACGGCCTTCAACACCATAGAGATGAAAAAACTCTCCTAAAATTTAATGTGGAATCGCATACGTCTATTAGACATTTACATTCTAGCATGAAAATAAAAGCATGGCAATTTTGTATATATTTTCTTAATGTGCTTTTGTTGCACAGCAAGAGATTATCAAGCAAATACAGAAAAGATTGTCAATTTTTAATTAAAATATCTTAAACAATCATTTATTTCATTATATAGATTCTTATAAAAAAATTTTTTAATCAAAAATGCATTTTCTACTTGATAAAAAGAAACTAAATACTTAGAATAATTAAGGTAAATAAATCGTGGAAAGAAGGAGCGCCCGCTTCTCACCAGATCTAGAATATAGATTGGTAAAGAGCTACCAAAGATAACTTTGAAGTTTTGATGGGCGCAGGATTCTGTGCCCATTTTATTTTACTAGGAGGATCTCAATTATAGAAACGAATAATAAACAATTACCGCCAAAGAAGAACAAGTTTGGTAACGATTTAGTTGATAACTTAATCCGTTTCCCAAGAGTCTTAGTCGTTGATCAAGACGGTAATCAACTCGGTGAAATGTCATCGCGTGATGCCCAGATGGAGGCACGTTCACGGAATCTCAACTTACTATGTGTAGCTCCGAACGCTAAAGTTCCGGTCTGCAAAATTCTCGATTATGGCAAATATCGCTATCAACAGCAAAAGAAAGCTAAAGAAGCGAAAAAGAATCAAACCATTATTGAAGTAAAAGAAATTCAATTATCGCCAGTCATCGGTGAACACGATCTTCAGACTAAGTTAAAACATGCTGTACGCTTCCTTGAGAATGGAAACAAAATCAAGATTACAATGCGTTTCAAAGGCAGACAGATTTCTCATATGGATGTCGGTAATCAAGTTATTGAGCGTTTTATCTCATTACTAAGCGATAAAGCTGTAGTGGAAAAAGCACCGATTCTAGACAAGAGAACCTTAATCGTCATTTTAGCGTCGAAAGTAAAAAAATAGGAGGACAAAATCATGCCAAAAATGAAATCCAAAAAAGCTTTGACCAAAAGAGTTAAAGTCACAGGCAGTGGAAAATTAAAAAGACATTCCGCTTATATTTCCCACTTATCACACAACAAGTCACACAAACAGATTCGCCAATTAAGAAAGGCAAGTCTTGTCAGCAAATCTGACTACAAGAGAGTCAAGGATTTGATTCAACAATAAGGAGGTAATAGAACATGAGAGTTAAAGGCGGAACTACAACACACGCAAGAAGAAAAAAAGTCTTAAAGAGAGCTAAAGGTTACTTCGGTTCTAAACATCTTCTCTATAAGACCGCTCATGAGCAAGTAATGCATTCTCTCCACTATGCTTATGTTTCAAGAAGAACTATTAAGAGAGATTACCGCAAGTTATGGATTGTCAGAATCAATGCTGCCTGCCATCACTATGATATCAGCTATTCAACATTAATTCATGGATTAAAACTTGCTAACATCAACGTTAACAGAAAAATGCTTTCCGAAATCGCTATCGCTGATGATAAGGCATTTGCTGAATTAGTCTCTACTGCTAAAAAAGCTTTAGCTAAGTAATTAGTAATTAAGCTCAGAAAAATTCAAGGCTTCGGCCTTGTTTTTTTTCGCCAAAAATATCATAATTTATCACCATCTGTAGCTTAATTATTCTTAATTTTTTCAAATGAAAATATTACAATAAAAACATAAACTGAATGAGGTGATAATATGTCTTTTATTGAAATAGAAAACGTATCAAAAATATATGGTGAAGGAGCAACTGAAGTAAAGGCTCTTGATAATGTTTCTTTTAAAATAGAAAAAGGTGAAATTGTTGTCATTCTCGGAGCTTCTGGTGCCGGAAAATCGACTCTTTTAAATATTCTAGGAGGAATGGATAACCTTACGTCTGGGTCCTATAAAATGGACGGGGAAGAAGTCGGTAATTATAATAGCAAGGAACTAGAAAACTTTCGAAGAAACAATATTGGATTCGTCTTTCAATTTTATAATTTAATGAATAATTTAACAGCTTTAGAAAACGTTGAAATAGCGGCCTCACTTGTCAAAAATCCTCTTTCTAGCATTGATATGTTAGAAAAAGTTGGTTTGGCAAAAAGAAAAAATAATTATCCGGGTGAATTATCAGGAGGCGAACAGCAAAGAGTCAGTATCGCTAGGGCTCTTGTGAAAAATCCAAAACTGCTTCTCTGCGATGAACCAACAGGTGCATTAGACAGTAAAACTGGAATTTCTATTATTAAGCTCCTCTATGAAATTTCTAGAGAAGAAAATACCACTGTCATAATAGTAACCCATAATTCATCTTTAAAAGATATTGCTACGCATTTAATTAGAATTGCTGATGGAAAAATCATCGAAAATACCTATCAAGAAAAGAAGGAGAACGTCGATGAAATCAAATGGTAAGAGCAAATCGACTTTTCGTTTGTTAAATAGAAAAGTTCTCCGCTCGCTTAAAGATAATTATAAGCAATACTTAGCTATTTTAATGATTTCTTTTTTAGCTGTTTGTCTTTTTAATGGTCTAACTTCCAATGCTGATTTATTAAATAGACGCGTGGAAAATCTTTATGAAAAAGGCAATATCGCAGATTTATTTTTAACGATATCCCCTTATTCTTATCAAGATGATATTATTGAAATTAAGAATCTTGATATTGACATTAGCGAGATCAATACGCGCGGCAATATTCAGGCAAACTATCAGCAAAATAGTTTAAATTTATTAATCAATAACGATGATAATACCGTTTCTGTTCCTATTGTAATCGACGGTGATGAAAACTTTATGATCACTGATTCTTTTGCTGAAGCTAATAATTTAAAAATCGGTGATGAAATGTTGCTTGAAATAACCAATCCGCTTTTGCAATCAGAAGAATTTGAAAAATATATTAATTTATTACCACTTGTTTTAAAACCAAATCAAGAAAACGTCCTAGCTGAACCATTAATTCAAATATCCTTTACCGTTTCAGGTATTATGTATTTTCCTGAAGCAGTTGCATCAAGTCAATTTTCAGATACTTATATCTATAGTCAGTTTTCCTATGTATACGATGTTTTAAAAGATTTTATACTTTCGCATTACAATTTGGAATCCTATCTAAACAATGTTACTTCTCAGCAAATATATAATCTTCTAGTAAATCAAATTTTAATTAAAACATCTGATATTGAAAGAAGTAAAGATATTATTAATGAATATTACGCTTCTAAAGAAACAAACAATCTTCTCTTGCTAATTGATTTAGAGAATTTGCCAAGTAACTCGCAGGTAATGCAAGATGTTAACCAATCAAAGAAATTAACCTATGTTTTTCCTACAATTTTCTTTTTAGTATCAATATTAATTATTTCAACAACTCTTTCACAGTTGATTCTTAAAGAAAGATTGCAGATAGGTGCAATGAAATCTTTAGGAATCAAAAAAAGCTTAATATATCTCCATTATATGACGTATGGTTTTATCGTTTGTTTGCTTGGAGGTTTAATTGGATTTATCGTTGGTCCATTAACTTTACCAAAAGTCATGGAGTTAAAATATGCTTTATTATGGGATATGCCTCAGCTTAGCAGCAAGTTATTTTTGCCGTTAAACATTGTTTCAATACTAGTAATCTTAGCAATAGCTCTCTTAATTTCCTTTATTGTAATTAGAAAAAGCGTTTCTGAAAAGCCGGTTGACCTTTTAAAAAATGTTGCTCCAAAAACGAAAGTAAATCTCTTTAATAATGCTCGACATTTATCTTTAACAACTAAAATGTCTTTTAGAAATATTTTGGCTAATAAAGCTAAATCTTTAATGATTATCTTAGGAACTCTAGGCTGCACAGCCCTTTTAGTATGTGGATTTGGTGTAATGGATACATTGAATTATGGAGTAAATCTTGATATTTATGAAAACACCACGATTCCACTAACAGTAGAAATATCAGTTTCCTATAACAATATCACATCGCAGCTAGAA
Source organism: uncultured Bacilli bacterium (assembly GCA_944332525.1). Taxonomy (GTDB): domain Bacteria; phylum Bacillota_I; class Bacilli_A; order RFN20; family CAG-449; genus CALVJO01. Next base: position 6,234 of record CALVKD010000041.1, read on the forward strand.
GAAATTGATGGAGTAAGCGATGTTGAAGGATTAATAGTCTATCCAGTTACCTTAACCAATGATGATAAGGCCTCTATGACAACAATTAACCTCCTTAATACTGCAAATTCTAAATACATTCACTTTCCTTATAGCGACGGAGTAGCGATTATCTCAACTTTAGCGGATGATTTAAACGTTAAAGTCGGAGACGAAATATCTGTTACCTATAACCAGAAAACTTATACCAGAAAAATTGGTTTCATCGTTGAATCAAGTATTTTAAACGGAATATATGATCTTAGTGAAAATTATGATTCTTTTATCGCGCCAAACACCTACTATATGTCTTACCAGGAGGATAGACTACCGCAAATTGAAGAAGAAATATCATCAATTAGTGATGTCACAAGCGTCATGACATTGCAAGATTTAAAAGATAAAGCTGACAATTTACTTTCATCAATAAAAATGATGACCAATGTCATCAAGATTTTTGCTATAGCTCTAGCGGTTGTCGTAATTTATAATCTTATCTCTTTGAATATTTCTGAACGTAGCCGTGATATCGCAACAATGAAAGTTATCGGATTCCACTTTACAGAAATTCGCTCGATGCTGATAAAAGAAATTATGATATTAACCTTTATTGGAACCTTTATTGGTCTTTTTGTCGGCTATCCGTTATGCGTTTTAACTCTCGCCATCAATAAAACCAATCTCATAGCTTTCCTCTATCATATAAATTTCACAACTTACTTGATTTCGTTAGCTATTTCTTTAGTAAGCGCCTTAATTGTTGAGCTTATTTTAACTATACGAATCAATAAAATTTCTATGGTTTCATCATTAAAATCAGTTGAGTAATCAAATATGTTTCAAGCAATTTCCAAATTCGGTTAAATATTGTTTATCAAAATGATATACTCCATCTTCTTCAACTAGAAATTTAGAAGATAACAAAGCTGTTTTTAGTTTATCAATATACGAAATTAATGATTCTAATTTTAAAATATTTGGCCGAATTTTTGTCCCGCGATAATAAATAAATTTTTCGTATTCCTCTTTAACGCGCAGATAGAGTTTAAATTCAATATCCGACTCTTCATCCGTGCTTTCTAATCGCTTCATCATCTCAAAATGATGAATTTTTTTATTATCGATATCCAGAATTTTTTCGCTAGTATTAAATACTTTCAAAAATGTTTTTTCGGTTTGATAGTCGCTAAGAATGTTACTCAAATACTCTTTTAGCACTTTTTCGCTACTATCGTTAATTTTTAAATTATTTAGAAAATTTTCATATGCATTGATAAATTCTTCATCGTTAATAAGCTCATCTGGCAAAGAAAAAAATGTTTTGATTTTATCTAGAGAATGCTCAGAAACAAATTTATTCTTAACTCTTGCTTTTTCAATATTATCGCGTAACTGTCTAGAAAGATTTCTTAAAACATTATCAATTTTATCAAAATAAATACCATCATTTTCCTTATATTTTTGTATTAATGCTGTTCCTTCGCTTTTTAAATAGGAAGAAGGATAACGGCTTAATGATGAATGCTTTTCAACTAAAGTTTCTAAAGTTATATCGTCTTGATGCGCTTCATAGTTTTTAAATGAATTCAAATATTTACGCGAATTATCTAAATATTTTTCAATACTGATCTTATCTTTTTGTTTAAGCCGTTTTTCTAATTCATTAGTAAGCTGAGATTTTAGAAGATTTAGATCTTTGATGTTTTTTATTAAGTCAGAATTTTTCTTCATCATCACCGAGACTAAAGAAGCCGAGACCTCCTCAATAGTCTGATTGTTGTTTAATCCGGGATTATCTAAAAATTTGCATTCTAAATTCGGTCCAGTATCACTGCTTAAAGTAACAATATTATAATGCTTTTTTAAAAAATGATAATCATCATTAGTATTTTTCAAATAAATATAATAATTATTTTTTGTGAATGAATTAAAAACAATCCGCAAATTTTTTTCCTCATAGCATGAGAAAAAATGCCGATGACCATAATATGTTATCGCGCCATCTAATGCTGGACGGGAATAATAGTATGTTACCTTGTACCGTCTAACGATTTTAAAAAGCATTTTGGATGTTCTAAATCCGTAGCAGAGTGTCATACTGACATTTTAGCATTAAAAAAAAGAAAGTAAATATTTATTATTTACTTTCTTCGGTACAACTCTTAAAGAAGATCATCTTCATCTTCGTCTGTAATAGTTAAAACTTCAAGATTATTAACGCAGTCATCGATTAATTTTTCAAAGTCAAATAACTGTTCATATTCAATTGCTTTTTCTTCATTTGGAGCAGTAGTTGGATTTTTCACTTCAAAAATTGTACAGCAATCTTCATATGGTCGAATTGAAATATCGTATGTATCAATTTTTCTAGCTATTTTAATAATGTCAACTTTATCAAATATCGCTAATGGTCGAATAACCGGCAAAGTTGAAACTTTTTCAATAACGCTAATAGATTTTAATGTTTGCGATGCGACCTGCCCAAGCGATTCTCCATTTGCTATAACTAAGTCTTTGCGTTTTGTAGCGACTCTTGAAGCAATTCTATACATCATTCTGCGCATGATCGTAATAGCGTAAGAAATATTTACATGGTGATATATTTCTTCTTGAAGTTTAGTAAACGGAACAATGAACAATTTAATTTCCTTTTGATAAGCAGTTAATTTTTTTAATAAATCTTTAATTTTAGTGATAACTGCCTCATTAGTATAAGGAGGGGAAGCAAAGTGAATACATTCAATTTTAATTCCGCGTTTCATCATTAAATATGCTGCAACCGGAGAGTCAATTCCTCCAGAAAGCATCATTAATGATTTTCCACCGCTTCCTAAAGGATAACCGCCAGCAGCTAAAGTCTCATCGGTGAATAAATAAATATAATCTTCTCTAACTGTGACATTAATCATCAACTCAGGATTATGGACATCGACTTTATAATCACTATTACGAAGAATTTCTCCGGCAATAAGACGATTAATTTCTTCGCTATGAACAGGGAAAGATTTATTAGGACGCTTAGTATGAACTTTAAAAGTTTTTTTGTTTGCTGCTAAAGCTAATTTTAAAGCTTCTTGCTTCAAAATATCTAAATCAATAGGCAGACGATAAACTTTAGAAAACGAGTAAATTCCTGAAACATCCAATAATCTTTTGCTAACATCATCATATTTTTCGCCATTTAAATGAATATAAATATGATCATATTTAATATCATAAGTTAGATTTGAAAATTTCTTTAAAGCATGCTTAACATTGCAGCCTAACAAATTGATAAAATCGCGTTTATTTTTTCCTTTTGTCGATAATTCTCCATATCGGAGCATTATTAATTCATCCATGGTTTTACCTACTTAATTTCTATTAATATTTGTTTTAAAACTTTTAAAAATTCATCAACTTCCGAAAGAGTGTTTTCTCTGTCAAAAGAAATTCTTATCGAATTCTGAGCAATTTTATCATTTTTTCCATAAGCTTCCAAGACATATGATGACATTTCTTTTTTTGATGAACAAGCTGATTTTGTCGATACATAAATTTCTTTATTAGACAAAGATTCAGCAACAACTGAACCTTTCTTTGGAACATAAATAGAAACGATAAATGGTGAATCATCATCACCAGAATTTACTTCTACCCCTTCAATATCTTTTAATCCAGCAACTAAATGTTTCTTTAAAGAAAGAGCATGCTCATAGTTAGCTTTTTGATTTTCTTTAGCGAGTCTAACAGCTTTAGCTAATGCTATTTCACGCGGAACATCACTTGTTCCTGAACGCAAATTATCTTGCTGTCCTCCACCCAAAATCTCAGGTTCGATTAAAATATTTTTCTTTTTTAACAATGCTCCTGACTGCTTAAATGAATGGATTTTATGACCTGAAAAAGATATTAAATCCAAGATGCTATAATCGAAATCAATTTTACCATATGCCTGGGTGACATCACTATGGAACTTTACTTTTGGATATTTTTTGATAATTTCTTTAACTTTTTTTAAATCTTGGATTGCACCGGTTTCATTATTCACCAGCATCAATGAAACTAAAATAGTATCATCATTGAGCAATTTTTCTAATTCATCTAAATTATAATGTCCATGCTCATCTACATCGAGATAGCTGACAGTAAACCCTTCTTGCTCTAAGTGGTGAAATACTTCGCGGACCGATGGATGCTCAATTTTTGATGTGATTAAATGTTTTCCATTTTTTTTATAGCGATAGGCGATACCTTTAATCGCTAAATTATTAGCTTCCGTCGCGCCGGATGTAAAAATTACATCAAAGTTTTCATCATTAAAACATTTTGCAATCAATTTTCGTGCCTTATTTTCTATTTCTAAAGCTTTCAATCCCTCATGATGAAGAGAAGAAGGATTAGCAAAATATAATTTCAAAGCATCCTCAAAGCTTTTTAAAACAGACTCATCAACAAGAGTCGTTGCAGCATTATCAAAATATATCATTACTTATTTGCCTCTGGTCTAATCTTTTTTAATATTGAAACAGTTTCATCAGCGGTTCTAGCAAAATCGCCTTCAAAGAAAGCCTTCTCTGCTGTCATCAAAGCCGTTCTCACGTCATAGAATTTTAAGCGGAACTGATTAGCGTATACAATTGCTTCTTCAGCTTGATTAACTTGCTTTTCAATATTAGCTAGATGCGCAATTAAGGATTCTTCCTCTTGCTTTAAGAGTTCAACATATTCATTAATTGCACTTACATCAATCGGTGTGATTTTTATTACATTACCAATATTGTCAATTAACTCATAGCAACGGGCAAAATTTCCTTTATAAGCATTGATTAAACTTTTAACGTTAACTTTTCTTAATAGCGACTCATAATCTTTTAATTCAAGATAGGCTTTAGAAATATAATTATAAGCATTTTCTGAATCTTCTTTCAAAGAATTAAGATACGCTTGAACAGAAGCGATATGCTCTTTAATTTTTTCTGTGCATTCTTTCAAATCTAGTAATTTTGCATTTAATAATGAATATGGCTGCTTAGATGAAGCATGGACATACGTATCAAGATTTCTCTTAATAGTATCAAGTTCATTGATTTCTCTTTGAATACCTTCAAGTGACGATAAGCATTCATCTTTCAAAAGATATGTTGATTTATATTCAGGTACAACTCTTCTTAGTTTAATAAAGCGGTTTTCAAGTTGATATGATCCATTATAAAGTTCTTCAAATGATGATGTAAAATCTTCTTTTGCCTTAACTTCAAGATCAAAATCTTCATTGATTTTAAAAACGCTATCCTTAATTTGATTTAATTCATATTCAGCATTTTTAGTTTGAAATGAGGTTAAACGATTTTGGATATGTTTAAGATTCTTTTCAAATGTTTCTACCGATGATTGAAACAGTAAATGGTGAAGCGGATAACCTTGACTAGTTAACTCATCATAGCGATTTTTTAATTCCGTTAAATTATTTGGAATGACGACGAATGCTAAAGTGGCAAGGCGCGGCAAAACATTTAATGATTTTTCTAATGCATCGATAACCTTTTTTAAATCAGGAAATTTTTCTTGAGCTTCTTGATAATGTGCACAAGAGAAAAGATTATTTATCTCAATAAAATTTTCTTCTAATTTTTCAAATAAAGAGCTGAGTGATGGTTCAATATATTTAAGTTCAAACTTCTTTGATTCCGCTAAACCGCGAATATCGCGAAATTTCTTTTGATAAGTTAAAAGCGTCTGGCGGTTTTCATCATCTAAAGACAAAATTTTACTTAATGATTTTTCTAAATTAGTATAACGTTCTTCTAAAGTTGAAAGTGATTTACGTGCATTTTCAACTTCTTCTTTAATTAATTTATATTTTTTTTGCTGCAACAAAAGCTTTAAAGAGTCGATATCTTGGCTAACTTTATAATCTTCATTTTTTAAAACATTTTGATAGATTTCGTCATTTTTAGTATAAACTTCTTGATAATCGCTATTGAGCTGAGCAATTGAATATATTCTTTTCAATTCTTCGCTTATTTCATTTACAAGTAAATCATGGTAGCGGCGATAACGTTTACTAACATCATTCACCATTTTTTTAGCGTGTCGACGCGAAGTAAAAATCGCGCAAACAACGATTAACAAAATTAGTACAATCACACCGATAACACCGGCAACAATAACAATCGGATTAATAGCAATCAAACTCAACATATATTTCTCCAAAGTGCAGCAAAGTAAATAATTCTTCTAAAATTATAACTTACAAATAAGAACAAATAAATTATTTAAATAATTTATCTTCATTTTATTTTTTTCTTTGATTTTTTTTAAACTAAAGAGACAATTATGTTGACAAATTTTATATCAATACGATATTATTTTAAAGCATGCGAAATAGCAAGTAGATACATCCTGCCAGACGAACGCCAAAAGAAGTAACCTTGCTAGATGGTGAAGGCGTCTCACCCGGGGAATAAGGGATCTATTCTCTATAGCTAATTCGTTATGAATTATTATAGGAGGAAAAACACATGTCAAGATACACAGGACCTTCCTGGAAAGTGTCACGTCGCCTCGGTTATTCAGTTCTCGAAACCGGAGTTGAGCTCAAGAAGAGAGCTTATGGACCTGGTCCACACGCAAAAGACAAAAAGAAAAAACCATCTGAATATGGTAAACAATTAATCGAGAAACAAAAATTAAGAGAAACATATGGTGTTTCTGAAAGACAGTTCCAACGTCTTTTCAAGATTGCAAAAGCTAAGAAAGGTGCTGTCACCGGTGTAGCATTTATGCAATTACTCGAATCAAGATTAGATAACTTAGTTTATCGTCTCGGCTTCGCTAGAACTAGAAGACAAGCTCGTCAATTAGTCAACCACTGCCACGTCTTAGTAAACGATAAGAAAGTTAATATTCCTTCATACATCGTTTCAGTCGGCGACACAATCGCTGTTAAAGAAGCAAGCAAGAACTTAGCAATCGTTAAATCATCTCTTGAATCAGCACCTAAGACCCCAGCTTATGTCGAACTCGACAAAGATAAAGTCTCCGGTAAATATATCCGCCTTCCAGAAAGAAGCGAATTAACAAGAGAAATCGACGAATCACAAGTTGTTGAATTCTACAACAGAAAGTTATAATCTAGCAATTTTAAAAACAGGTCAGTTAGCTGATCTGTTTTTTTATTTATATTTATATTAAGCAACAAAAAAATCACCTTTCGGTGATTCACTTTGTTATCGTAATTAATATGATTTACGACGAGCCATTTCTGACTTCATCTTGCGACGAAGGCCTGGTTTTAAGTAGAATTCTCTCTTGCGAGCTTCCGCTAAGATACCAGCTTTGTTGACTTGGCGTTTAAATCTGCGAAGAGCGTCATCGAGTGTTTCATTCTCACGAACGACTGTTTTTGGCATTAACTTTTCACCCCTTCTCGGTCTTTGTTTTTCAACAATGATAATTATAAATAACCATAAATTACTTTGCAACAATAACATTTAGTATTTGGCTATTTATTTAGTTTTTTATCAAAAATTTAAAAAATATCTATTAATTAAGTCCTAAGAAAAAGTTCTAAAAATCTTTCTTATTTACAAAAGTGCACTTTTATTTCATAATTAGTATAGTTGAAAGGCACATTTATGGAACAAATTATCTTATGGCTCGAAAGCAACCTCGAGTATTTTGCGCGGATTATTGTTATCATCTTAGAGTTTATCGGAATCCTCGTTATTGTTGTTGGTACAATCAAAGCAATATTCTATGTTTTTGATGATACAATTAGAAAAAAACATCATAATGTGAAAATTACATTAGCTCAAGCTCTTTCACTTGGTCTAGAATTCAAGATGGGCGCGGAAATTATTAACACGGTTGTTATCCGCGAAGCCAGCGAATTAATCATTCTCGGTGCCATTATTTTATTAAGAGCTATCTTAGCCATCATCATCCATTGGGAAATAAAAACCGAGAGAAAAGATGAGATGGAAAATATTGAAGTCGGCAAAGTATTAAAAGAGGAAAACAATTCAAGCGAGGAATAAAATTTCTCGCTTTTCTTATATAATATTTCACCTATTATTTTATATAATAGATATATGAATTATTGTCCTTTAAATATTACTACTTGCTATACGTTTTTATCATCAAGTTTAAAAATTGACGATATTTTTAAAATGGTCAATAAACTTGGCTATCGCTCCTTTGGAGTAAATGATTTTTTGGTGATGCATAGCTATGGTAACATTGCTAGTCTTGATAAAAAATATCATCTTAATCCTGTATACGGAGTTAAATTAAACGTTTCATATAATGAATACTCTTTTCCTCTTTCTTGTTATATCCATAATGAAGAAGGATACCGAAATTTAATTGCATTAATTTCTCTTAGAAAAGAAACAATTGATAATAATGAATTGAGAGATTATAAAAATGGCTTAATCGCGGTTATCTCTTTCAATGATGAGTTAAAAAAACTCTTTTATAATGATGAAATAAAATTTGCCAAACTATTAGTGACTATTGAAAGCAATTTTGATGATTTTTATCTAGGAATCGAAACATATTCAGATTTCGACCAAGATTTTACTGACAAAATTCGCAAATTTTATAAATCTCATAAATTCAAAGGCGTCTGTTTTAATAAGCACCTCTATCTAAAAAAAGAAGATGCGATAGCTTTAAAAATCTTAGAAGCAATAAAAACAAATAGTAAATTGTCAGTTAAACAAGGAAAAGGTCCCTATTTCTTTCTAACTTTAAATGTTCTTAACAAGCTCTATACCGATGAAGAAATTGAAAATAGTTATAAAATTCAAAAACAGTGCCAAGATTTTACTTTTTTTAAAAAGCGCGGAGAATTAGTTTCTTTTCCGTATGAAAATAAGAGACAAGAACTCTATAAACACTGTCAAAAAAAATTAATTGAAATAAAAAAAGATTGTGATGAACAATATTTATCTAGATTAAATTATGAGTTAGATATCATTGAAAAAATGGGTTATCTAGATTACTTTTTTATCGTTGAAGATTATGTTAAAGAAGCCAAAAGAAGAAATATTATGGTTGGTCCAGGACGTGGATCTGCGGCAGGTTCATTGATTGCTTATCTTTTAGATATTACCGAAGTTGATCCTTTAAAATATGATTTACTTTTCGAACGCTTTCTCAACCCTGAAAGGACATCAATGCCAGATATTGATATCGATTTTGCCGATTACCGTCGAGATGAAGTTTGTCGATATATTCAAAATCGCTATGGCAAAGAAAAATTTTGCTATATTATAACTTTTCAAACATATAAAGTTCGCGGAGCCTTACAAGATTTACAAAGGGTATATAATATCGATAGCAGAGATATTAGGAACATCGCTGATTCTTTAGAAGGAAACGATTCTTTTTCTGAAGCATATCATAATTCTGAAAGTTTCCGATTATTACTAAAAGACGAATATTATAAAGAGCTGATTCATTTAGCGAGTAAGCTTGAAGGATTACCGCGTCAATCTTCTCTTCATGCTGCCGGGATAATCATCAACAATACCCCATTGTCGCAATCACTTCCAACCATTGAAAGCGAAGGTAATTTAGTTAGTCAATTTGAGGCGCCAATTCTTGAAGAGCTAGGATATCTAAAAATGGATATTCTCGGGCTTACCAATTTAACGATAATTGAAGATCAACTCAAATACATTAAAGCGAATTATGATCAAGATTTTTCTTTAGAAAAAATACCTTTTTCTGATAAAAATACTTTTTCGATTTTGAATAACGGACTAACATGCGGTGTCTTCCAATTAGAATCAACCGGTATTACTAAGGCTCTTAAACTTGTGAAAGTCGATTCATTTGATGATATAACCGCGGTACTAGCTCTCTACCGTCCTGGTCCAATGGATAATATTCCTTCCTATGCTTTCAATAAGCAGCATCCGGAAAAAATAGCTTACCTCAATGAAGATTTAAAGCAAATTCTCAGTCCAACTTTTAATATCATTATCTATCAAGAACAAATCATGTTAATTGCGAGAAAAATCGCCTCTTTCTCTCTTGGAAAAGCTGATTTATTCCGTCGGGCGATTTCTAAAAAGAACAATGCTTTGCTCTCTTCTTTACGCGAAGAATTTATCAAAGGTGCTATTTCTAATCATTTAACACAAAATGAAGCTGAAAATATCTATGATTTAATCTATAAATTTGCTTCATATGGTTTTAATAAGTCACATTCAGTCTCCTACGCTTTTATATCTTATATAATGAGTTATATTAAAGCTAATTATCCATCTTGTTATTATGCTGGATTGCTAAATCATTTAACATTAAATGATCGAAGAATTGATTCATTAGAAGAAGAATTAAACTATTTTTCGTTAGAACTAGCTCTACCAGATGTTAGAAAAAGCAAAACATATTTTGTTATTGACGATAAAAAATTAATTATTCCTTTTACCTTAATTAAAGGAATAAATAAAAATCAAATAGCAGCTCTGTTAAAAATTCAAGAAGAAGATATTTCTTCATTCCATTTATTTATTAAAGCGAGCGTTAAATATCACTTGAGCGAAGAAAACATTGTAACACTTATTAATGCAGGTGCATTAGACTGTTATCAATATAACCGAGTAACCTTAAGAAGGGGTCTATCAAGAATGCTGAATTACTATCAAAATATAGTTCTTGATGGTTTGATCAGCGAAGAAGAATTGTCTTCTTTCTTACCAAAGATGGAAATTTATCCAGAAGACAAAGAATTAAAATACTCTTTAGAAATTTCCACATTAAACATTTTGCTTTCCGGATCGATGATGGAACAGTATCAAGATAGATTGCGCGCAAAAAATATTTTACCTTTGAAAAAACAATTAGAAATGATTGATAATAATGAAAGGAAAATTGCTGGAATCGTTAAAAATGTCCGCAATTTTAAAACAAAACGCGGCGAAGAGATGGGAGTAGCCTTAATTGAAGATGACGATAAATCAATTAATGGAGTTCTTTTCCCTGCCGCTTATAAAAAATTAATCGGTTTAATTAATCATGCTCGCGCGTTTATTTTTACCGGCCGATTTGCAAAACGCGATGACAATATAGAGTTTATTATTGAAGATGGAGAAAGTTTAGAGGATTAACAAAATGAAAAAATTAATAGTTATCGATGGCAATTCATTGCTATTCCGGGCTTATTATGCAACCGCCTTTAACGGAGAAATAATGCATACAAAAGATGGTTTTCCAACTAATGCTATCTTCGGTTTCAATAATATGATAATGAAACTTGTTTCTTCATTAAAAGAAGGCGATTTGTTTTTCGTCTCCTTTGATACAGGGCATAAAACATTTCGCCATGAAGAAATGGAAACTTATAAAGCTCAAAGAAAACCAGTTGATGAGGCTTTAATTAAACAGTTTAAACCGGCTAGAGAGTATCTTGATGCATTGAATGCTTTTCATTATGAACTAGATGGTTATGAAGGCGATGATTTAGCAGGTACCGTGGCTAAAATGGGATCAAAGGAAAATCTCGATGTAGAAATATATACTAGTGATAAGGATTACCTACAATTAATCGATGATCATATCGCTATTCAAATGATTCGTAAGGGGTTGAAAGATATCGTTCGTTACGATGCCGCGACATTAAAAGAGACAATGGGACTTGAGCCTGACCAAATTCGTGATTATAAAGGATTAATGGGTGATCCATCTGACAACATCAAGGGAATTCCTGGCATCGGCGAAAAAACTGCTCTAAAACTGCTTAGTGAGTATCATGACTTAGAAAACATTATTGCTAATATGCAAAATAATTCTTCTAAGTTAGCTCAAAAAATTATTGAAAATCAGGAATTAGGACGTTTTTGCAAGAAAATAGCAACCATTGATATTGATGTAAAATTGCCTTTTTCGTTAAATGATTTAGTCTATAAGGGATATGATTTTAATGCATTATCAACTTTCTATACTAAATATGAATTTTTCTCATTGTTAAAAAAGTTAAAGCCTTCTTCTTTGTATAAAGAAAATCCTACTTCCGTAAAGCCAGAAAAAAACTTTATAGAGGTCGAAAGTTTTTCAGCTATTCCAAGTGATTGTACGGCCTTTTATTTAACTTCTGATGTTACCAACTATCATCACGGAGAAATCCAAGAAATCGTTTTATCAAACGGCAAAGAAATCTATCACCTGCCTTTTAATAGTAACGACATTGATCTCAAACGTTATTTAGAAGATGTTAATTTGCTAAAATCAACATATGATGTCAAAAGAGCTTATTGCTTGCTAAATCGATACGGAATTAAATTAGAGGGAATTGATTTAGACTTTTTACTCGCTTCCTATCTCTTGGACTCCTCATTAGATAATGATATCGTCGCTTTATCAGCTTTCTATGGCGAAAATATCGCTTCTAATGATGAAAAGGAGAATGAATATTTATTGACAAAAGTTATATATAATCATCGCGACGAAATTTTTGAAAAGCTTAAAGCCATAAATTGTTTAGATCTTTATAAAACATTAGAGCTACCTTTGAGTAAGGTTCTAGCCAGGATGGAAATTGAAGGTTTCCCATTGAATAAGGAAGCCTTGTCAATAATTAACGATAAATATCTAGCAATTGAAAAAAGCCTAGAGAAACAAATTTATGATATTGCTGGATATGACTTTAATCTCTCTTCACCTAAACAAGTTGCCGATTTATTGTTTAATAAATTAGGCTTACCCGGCAATAAAAAGAATTCTACATCGATAGAAGTGCTTAACGCATTAAAAGATCATCATCCAATTGTTAAATTGATTATTGATCAAAGAAAATATTCTAAATTAATTTCTACTTATACATCCGCGTTAAGCGATTATATTTTCCCAGATGGAAAAATTCATACACTCTTTAATCAAGCATTAACCACCACCGGTAGGCTTTCCTCATCTGAACCAAACCTTCAAAATATAACTGTCCGCGATGAAGACGGTAAATATATCAGAAAAGCCTTCTTCTATGATGAAGATGACCTATATTTACTTAGTTTAGATTATTCACAAATTGAATTAAGACTTCTTGCGGAAATGTCGTCTTGTCAAACATTAATTGATATTTTTAACCACGGAGGCGATATTCATGCTTCAACAGCGAGAAAAGTCTTTAATATTCCTGATGATCAAGAAGTTCCATCAGCGTTACGAAGAAAAGCAAAAGCGGTGAATTTTGGTATAGTTTACGGAATTTCTGATTGGGGACTAGCAGAACAAATTGATTGTTCGGTCAGTGAAGCAAAAGTCATAATTGATTCATTCTATAAAATCTATCCGGAGATAAAAGAATATTTTGATAGAATACTTGAAGAAGCCAAGAAAACCAATTATGTAGTCACAATGTTTAACCGACGTCGCTACATCAAAGAACTCGCCTCGGATAATTACCAAACAAGAGAGTTTGGTCGACGCGCAGCAAAAAACGCTCCAATTCAAGGAACTGCAGCCGATTTAATAAAAATTGCGATGATTAAAATTGATCAAGCTCTTACTGAAAATAAACTTAAATCGCGCTTAGTTCTTCAAATTCACGACGAATTAATTTTCAAAGTATATGAAGATGAAAAAGATCAAGTATATTCATTAGCTAAGGAGATTATGGAACATGTCATCAACAGCAAGGTAAAACTTGAAGTCGATGGAGGAATTGCTAAAACTTGGTATGATACCAAATAGGAGAAATTACTATGCCAGAATTACCAGAAGTTGAAACTGTGAAAAAAGCTTTATTAAGACATCTCAAGGGCCGCGAAATCATTTCATGTGATATTCTTTATCCGAAGATGATTAAATCGCCTCTTGAAGAGTTTTCAACATTTTTTAATCATAAAATAATTCAAGATATTGAAAGAAAGGGAAAATTTCTTATTTTTATCTTTTCAGATCATGTATTAATATCCCATTTAAGGATGGAAGGAAAATATCTTTACTTTAAAGACAGTGAACCGAATACTTTGCATGCCAAAGTTGTATTTCATTTAGATAATAATGAAAAAGTCATCTATGATGATGTCAGATGCTTTGGAATAATGGAATTACATACATTAGAAGAATATCGCAATAACGAAATACCATGTTTGAAAAAACTTGGACCTGAACCATTTGTCACCGATGAAGATTATCTCTATAAAAAATTTCAAAGCCGTGACAAAGAAATAAAATCAGTTTTATTAGATCAAGAAATTATGACCGGTTTAGGCAACATCTATGTCGATGAAACTTTATTCAAATCTAAAATTAATCCATTTAGAATGGCCTCATCCATTACAAAAGAAGAAACAAGAGATATTATTCAAAATTCTAGAATTATTCTTACTAACGCAATTGAAAAAGGTGGTTCAACTGTTTCTAGCTATCACCCTGAAAATGGTGTCGATGGAAAGTTTCAAAACGAATTATTTGTTTACGGTCGTTCTTCTGAGCCTTGCAAAATCTGTCAAACAACAATTTTAAAGAAACACTTAGGCGGTCGTGGAACTTCTTATTGTCCAAACTGCCAACACGTTGCTAAGATTATCGGAATATACGGAAAAATCGCTTCAGGAAAAACTACTGTTTTAAATTATTTAAAAGGTCAAGGTTATAAAGTTTTTTCATGCGATGAATATATTTCTGCCCTTTATAGTTCATCCTTGCCTTTCAAAAAATTCTTAATAGATACTTTTCATGAAGAAGTTATTAATGATAATGGTAGTATATCTAAAACATATATCAAAGAGATGATAAATCAAAATGAAGAACTAAAAAAAACTCTGGAAAATTATCTCTATCCAGAAGTAAAGAAAGCTCTTCATGCCTTTGTAAAACAAAATATTAATGAAAAGCTAATTTTCGCGGAAATTCCCCTTCTTTACGAAGCTCATTTTGAAAAGGAAGTAGACTACGTTCTAGGCATTGATGCCTCATTGATGACCCAAATGAGAAATTTAAATCTTCGCGGGAGCAAGGATGTAGCCGCAGATATAAAATTAAATCAAACTAATAAATTTGATGAAAATGCTAGCAAGGTAAATTATTTAGTCGCCAACAATGATTCACTTAGCTATTTATACGCGCAAATCGACAAAGCATTATTATATTTTTCTAAAATCTAAGTCCAATAATAACGCTGCGCCTAACTATTAATTCTCTCTGTTTAGAAAATAAAAGATTTATATCTAGTGATAATTCATAATCAAAGATTTCTCCGATTCGCTGTGGATTACCATAATATATAAATTTGTATTTTTTATCATTGATAAAAGAAAATAATTTCTCACCATATCCATCATCCATTAAAATAGAAGAAATTATCTGGCACTGTGATGCCAGATAATTTTTTTCTGAATTAATTTGAATTAAATCACTGCAAAGAAGAATTCCGATTAGTCCAAGAAAGATTAATATTTTTTTCATTTAACCAAGTAAAACCTCCATATATTCTCTTAACAAAATAATCACCTCAAAAGCTAAAATTAAAGTTAAACAAATTCTAAAAACGCTTGTTATTTCTTTATAATTTTCGCTTATATGTTTTAGTCTCCCTAATAATTCATTAACCGTTTGATTGTCACTATTTCGAAAATCATTTTTAATGACTAATCGATAAATTAACAGCATACCCTCCTCAAAGTAAGGATACGGGTATTTTTTTATAATTTTGAGAGTTGGTTGCAAATCCAAATTTTGATATGACGTTTTAAGATTTTCAAACTCATTTATTCCAGCTTTCGTCAAAATATTATTTGCCAGCAAAAACGCATTGTATGGTGTTTCTGTCTGCACATAGAATAAAAAGGAAGACAAAAATCTTTTAAAGAGTATTTTTTTAAACAAGTATTTATTATCATTTAACAATAAAATTGAAGCTATAAAAACAATTAATGTCATCGCTACCTTTTCAAAGCAGAAAATAATTATAAAAATATGTTTCGTCAATAATAAAGTATATATGTCACTGAATAATATAATTATAAAAACAAAAAACAAGGTATTGGCAATTGCTGATTTGATCAAATCGACATATGTATTTATTTTTTGCTGATTCTCGCTTTCTGAAGCATATATATTGCTAATAGTAAGTAATATTTTGAATGAAGAAATAATATCTTTACGATAATTGTCTAAATACAGAAGCTTCTTCATCAAGGTAAATGGAAGATAAGAAAAATAAGCATCCAATCTGTTAAGTCGGACATCATCACTAGAAAGCTGTTCTATTTCACTAAACATTTTTTTATCTAAATGCTGATAAGCTTCGCAGAGAGATTCATGAATTCTTTTTCCAGATAATAGTGAGAAATAAACAAACAATATAAATTGATTGCTCTGCATCTCTTTGGAAATTTTTTTATCTTTTTTTTCGATAATAAGATAGATTATCAGATAACCAATAAACGACAAAATCATTAGCCCGTAACGGATAGCTTCAGGAAAAATAAGAAAAGTGACTACCCCATCAATTAGAATTAAAAAGATCAAATAATATTTACATTTCTTCATAATATAACCGGTATTTAATGTTCCTTTCATAAAAATACGAAATGACAATAACTTTTAAATGTACTTCATTGCAATAAGACACACTTTCAACTCCATTGAGATAATAATTAATATATGTAACAATTTCTTTATAATAGAATTGATTGTCTAGATTATTTTTGATTAATTTATGCAATCTGCTTTCAAAAAGATTTCTATTTAAGAACATTTCATTTTCCTTTTGATATAAACTTGATTCATATGCCTCTTTGGAACATTCGTAAACTAACGATTGCACATCATCTACTTTTAAAGGAACAATCAAAATCATCAAAAAAATTAAAAGATATTTCATAAAATCGTCACCTTTTTTTGGTAAATTATTTCATCAAACCAAGCAGTTATTTCTGTTTTCAGCAAGCTATGCGTAAATTCAAAAGAGACATTAATTTGGAACGAGCAATTATTGTTCATTAAGACTATTTTTGCATCTATAAAAGTCTCTTCATAGTTATTTGGAAAATATAAATTTCGCGAACTAACTATATTTTCATAATTATCTGTACACATTTGCATTGTTCCAATTTTATAATAAAACTCTTCTTTAAATTGCAATAGAAGTCTGTTATCCAACTGAATAGCTTGCAATGGAAATTCATAACCAAATCTAAGATAATCATAACCGATTAACTGAAAAATTTCTTTTTCTGAATAAACAAAGAAATATCCATATAAATTTAAATTATCTACGCCTTCTAAGTAAACGATGTCGAGTGTTGACAAATCTATAAACTTATCAACACTAAAACTATCATTTATGACGTGAATAGCCTGAAGTTTATTATTTTCAATAATATCAATATTTTTTCCAATTAGATAATAATCGAGATAGATAGTATTGTTGTATTGATCTAGACTTAAATGATTAATGTCTTTAAGTAATGACATCTGATAAACCATCTTTTCTTTTGTAATTATTTTTATGATTATTTCCCCTCCATTTTGTTTTAAATCATTATCATTAAATGTTAAATAGTATCCAGATTCAGAGATAACAGCAGTTTGTTCAGTTTCAGAAAATGTTATCAAAACTTCGTATTGTTGCTTAGAGAATAATCCTATCTCTGCTGTGTCATTTTTAACAGATAATTTAGCTTGAAATGGAGAATTATAATCGCTTGCTACCGAAAAAGATGAAAGCAATATAATTGGAATTATTAACTGTTTCATTACATCAGCCGGTAGAAGTTTTTAATCGCTTTATTACGTAATCTATAATAAGTTGAGCGATTATATTTTTGCATCCACCAAAACTTATCTTCTGGAAAAAAGAATTCTTTCCAAATAATTTCCATCTCTTTTTTATTAAGAGATGCCAAGACAAAATTTATTCGGCATAGCTCTCTTTCATCATCAGTTAAGCTTTCTCCCGATGAGAGTTTCCAGAATGTTTTGTAGTCACAACTGGGATCGAAGAGCATACCATCCTTGCAATTAGTACCTGCTTTGATTTGCTGGCAGATTAATAACTTATAACGTTGTACTAATAAAATTATCGCGGCTTCCTCTTTTTTTGTATTTTTTTTGGTCATATTTTTACCTCCTGTTGAATTTATTTTAACCAAATACCCATACATCCACGTTACTTTTGGACTTTTATTTTTTTATCCCAATTAAGTATCAAAAAATTTCATTTTAATCTCCTATCCTTATCTATTTTACATGAATTATTCAATCTTCCATTAAAGACTTTTAGTTTTATTTATTTAATTTAAAAATAATCATATAATCATCTTATGAGTAAGAAGAAATATTTATTTTTATTATCGGCTATATTATTGATTTCGTGCCAAAATAACTCTTGGAATAAGAGTTATCTATCCTCATCGGCACAATCGGTCGTTCCTATCACAAATCAAAATTTAAGCAAATATTGTTCGATGAATTTATCTTTTATACTTTATGTCGGAAATAATTCTTGCTCAACCTGCAGTATATATAAACGTAATCTTAATAATTTAATCAAAGAAGAGAATATCCTTGTTTTTCATCTAAATTATTCTGAAAGCGACAATAACTATCTTTCTATTGAAGACAACCTTTTATTTCCTAAAATAGAAGCAGATGAAGCACCTTGTTTATTCTTTATTTTAAATGGAAACATCAATGAATATTACCCATATGATGATAGTTATTTAAACATTAGCAATCTCAGTAACATTATATTTTCTGAAAGAAATTTTGAAAATTATCTTTTAAATGATTTTAACGAAGATGGATCTTTTATTTCAAAAAAATTATCATTACAAAAAAATAAATATTATTATTTTGACAACTATTCTTCACCTTTATTAAGCCAAGAAGTCAATTCCTATTTGGAAACACATAATCTAGCAATAAATTATTACTTTTATCATGAAAAAAGTGAGATTTCTGAAAATCTCACTTTACCATGTTTAATTTATTATGGTGAAACAATTGAATATTTAGTAATTTGACCAAGCTACTAAATCAATTTTTGCTTTCACCAAACGATCGAGTTTCGAATTTTCTCGATAATCAGCGGTTACCGATGCTTCAACGCGGCGGTCACCAACTAATTCATCAGCAACTTCACTTTTTCCTGATTTATAGACGGCTATGGATAATCCACTTCTTTCCTTAATTAATGTCATGCAAGGAATATCAGTAATGCCATCTCCAATATATATCATATTAGAAAACTCAACATGTTTTTCACCAATTTTTTTGTTAATGGTCTCATCATCAAGGATATCAAGAGTTCCTTTACTGATACGGAATAAGTATTGCGTTTTTGAAGTATAATTAATAATCATATTTGGCCAAACAGCAATGCCGTTTTCATCATACACATAACTACAAGCAAAAATCTTTTTAAATTTGTCAGCAATTTTTGTTCCTTTTAAAATTTCTCTATTACCAGAAGAAATAATATAATGTTCAATTGCTACTCCGCGGCTTTTACCATATTCATTAATTCTGTCAAACCAGGAAAGAACACCTTCGTAATATTCAATGCTCTGACCCAAAGAATTAAGGTATTCTTCAGTTAACGGAATATTTTTCTTTTTGCATTGATCCATCATCATGAATAGATACGCCAATGTTCTTTCGCAATGATGCTCCTTTGAAAACTGTCCCGTTTTTTCCCAGAATTCCGCATTACTCATACCAAGGTTTTCTATAAATTTAAAATTTTGCATGTCCTTGGTAGCTAATGTCTTATCAAAATCATAGATAATTGCAAGTACTTTTTCTTTCATTTATTTTCACCACAGATATTTTACTAATTTTTTTTAAAATTGTCACTTCAAAATTTTTCTAGTTAATTTTAATTTGATAATTTAGCTTCTTTTTAACGATTTTAACAGCTATTTCAACGATAAAAACTAAAATAACGACCTCAATAAGTAATGCAAATAGATGTGAAAAATCCAAATTTTGTTTATACAAATAGACAATATTTCCTAATGAATTATTGCTTTGACAAATGTATTCACCCATTATCATCACTTTAATACCTAACCCAAAAGTTTGAAGACACGTCATTAAAATATATGGCATAATTAATGGCAAATAGATAATAAAATATTTTTTTATAAATGAGACGTTTTCTGTTTTTAAAGTCATTAAATAGATTGTATCTATTTCATCTAAAGCTGCAATAAATCCTTCTATCATCACAGGCAAAACCATCAATAACGTGATTAAATATGGAGCTTTATCCGCGCCTAAACTGATCCAAAGGTACACCGAAACAATTGCTAATGGTGTTGCCTTTAATAATAAAAGTAATGGTTTAAAAATTAAAAAGATATCTTTTTTTAGCAAATAGATGAAGGATATAAAAAGGGAAATAGCTAAAGAAATGCCTAAGACAATTATAACTCTAAGTAGAGTCATGCCTAAACTTAAATAAATTTCTTTACTAGTTAAAAGTTCACCTAAAGAAATAAAAATAGAATTCCATGAAGGATAGATTAATTGGTTATCTTTAACAAGTGAAACTATTAAATAAAAAACAAATATTAAAACAATTCCGCTGGCAAAAAAACTGATTTTAGATAGAGTAGTAGAAGTTTTCATCTGGTAATTTATTTCCGTATTGAGCGCTCAACGATAACTCACTCATTTTATTAAAATATAATTCGATTGCTTCTTTATCGTTGTCACTAATTTGATAATGGCAATTCGGAATTGCTTCTTTTAGAATATCTTCTCCTAAAGCTTTAAATGTTTGGTACATCGAAACAGCATTTTTTGCCGTTTGCTCAGGATTTTCATTTGCAGCAACTACAGAATCTGTTAAAGCCTCTAAAATTGAATCTATTTTTCCTTTTAATGACTCTTTAAAGAATATTGAAGCTTGAGGATATGAGTTTTGAGAAAATGTCTCAGACCAAACATCTTGTAAGTCAATTGTATATAAATTTTGTGACGACATTAATTTTGTTAATGAAGGTTGAGCTGAAATAATATATTCGGTTTCATTGCTAACTAATAAAGAATTGGCAGTTCCAACATCATCTGTATATGTTAAATCAATATCAAGATTTTTAGCTTTGATTAATGATTGTATAACAATGTCAGGAGTACTATTTTTACCAAACAAGGTAAGATTCTTTCCGTTTAAATCCTCAAGTGAATGTATTTCTTGTTTACTAGCTACATACAAGTTTCCCCAAACAATTGTTTGATAATGTAAATACTTTTCTCCGTTATTGCTATTATACATTTTCGCGCCTAAATTAGTTGGAGCGACGATAATATCATAAGAACCGGAAGTAAATGCCGCAACTAATGGATCTGAGCCAGCTTTTATATCAAAAGTACTACCTTCTGAAACATGCTCAGCATAATAATTTGCTAAAGCCAAAGCAGGTGTTCCATCAGGTGCGATAATTGATACATCATCAAATGAAATAGAAGTATTGCTTGTCGAAGTAGTTCCTCCGCAGGAGATAAGCATTAATCCTCCTAAAACTATTAATAATAATTTTTTCATAATTAATCCTCCACGTGAGATTATAGCAAATTATATTTTAAAAGCATGTAACATTTGTTACACTATTAATATGAATATTTTAGATTTATTAAATGAACAGGAAAGAAAATTCTTAGCTTATCATCAAATCAAAAAAGGTGATGTATTTTTAAAAGAAGGTGATAATCCCCATAATGTCTATTTTGTCATATCAGGTATAGTAAAAATCTCTTCGTTTTCCTCGCATGGCGATGAAGAATTAATTAATATTCTTCAACAAGGTGATATCTTTGCTAATGCATTAGCTTTTTCAGGAACACATTTATATGGAGATGTTATTGCTATGGATAACGCAATCGTAGCATCCATAGATGAATCATCTATTATCGAAATATTTTCGACTAATCAAGCATTTCTTAAAGCATATTTAAACATTCTAAGCGAGAAGACCATCTCCTTGCAAATGCGAGTTAAATTATTATCTAAGAGAACAATTGAGGAAAAATTAATTTTTTATTTGGAAACACACAATAGAAAATTAAAGAAAAATATTTCCACACTTTCAATGATTTTATTATGTCCGCGACCATCACTATCTAGATCTGTCAGCAAATTAAAAAGAGAAGGAATTCTTATTGAGAAAAACCATTATATTTATTTAATTAAGTGATTGGCAAATAATTTTTTATTATATTACTAATTTTTAATCATACTTTTTATTTCTACCCTATATGAATAATGAGTAGAGAAAATAAAAAAACTTCGGTTAACCCGAAGCAGAATTTTTTATGGTGCCGACTGCAGGATTCGAACCTGTGACCTACTCATTACGAATGAGTTGCTCTACCAGCTGAGCTAAGTCGGCAACTAAAAACATTATAGATTTTTTTATTACTCTAGTCAAAGAAAAAAAGATTTTTAAAGACATAGGAGGAATATATGAAAAAGAAAAAAATCTTAGTAAGTTCAATTATAATTTTTACATCTCTTACAATGGTTACTGGAGGAATCGCTTTGAGTATCAACAATGATACTTTTTCTAATGTTGAGACAGAAATAATTAATAATGGAATAAAATTATATTTATTAAGTGAGTCCGAAAATTTAGAAGGAGAAACAGTAAAAACTTTTTCCTACACTATTACCCCAGAAGATGCAACTAACCAAGACATTAAAATTGCTGTTCAATATAAAGGAGGAGGCAACTGCGAAGATAAAGTAACTGCCACGATTGATATAGAAAAGAAATTAGTGACGGTTACTTGCCTAGAAGCTTTTGATAAAGAAATTGAAATAATTTTAACGTCTATTGATAATCCGGCCATTTCAGGAAAAGTTCTAGTTAATTATTTAAAGAAGATAAATGATGTTGCTCTAGAATTAGAAATTTGGGATGCAGATAATAATTTATTAATTACTCCAGAATATTCTATTTTTTCCAAAGATCAAGAATATACTTTTTCGATAGCTATCGAATCAATTTATTGTAATGATTATAATTTTTCCTATTCTTTTCCTGAACAAACAGAAGCAATGATGGAAATTTTTAAATCGCATATTGAAAATGACTTAGGATTACCTACAGAAGAGGACTTTATCTCAGTAGCTAATGGCAATAATAAATATATTAACGCGCTTATCGAAAATAATCACTGGTCCTACTATAATTTAGACGTTGATTACTCAATAACTGTAATGCCCGGCGGAAAAGTTTTTGAAAAAAGTGATATTCTCTGTCCTTATGTTTCAGATGATGAGATGTATGATTTCTCACCATATAAAATCGCTGTCACATCAATCAATCCCGATTTAGGAAATATTGATTTTTAATGGATACAAAGAAAAAGATAATTACTGCAGCAATTGCAATAATATTGTTGGGTATGTTCATCGGCCTTTACTTCTATTTATATCTCCGCGATGAAGAAATATTTTATCATCTAATCATTCCATCGGAAATTATTTTTTAAATCTATTATGGATAAATATGTTATAATTTTTATATGAAAAGTCCATTAGCTGCAGCATATCGTCCAACTAATTTTGATGAAGTTGTCGGTCAAACTCATTTAATCGGAAAAAATGGTGTTATTAGAAAAATGATTAATAATAACACCCTTTCCAATATGATTTTATATGGTCCATCAGGAACAGGAAAAACGACTATAGCTTCAATTATTGCTTCTTTAACAAACAAAAAGCTATATAAACTTAACGCTACTAACGCATCGACTAAAGACATTAAAGACATAATTAACGATTTGTCTAGCAGTCAAAATAAAATTTTACTTTACCTAGATGAAATTCAATATTTTTCCAAAAAGCAGCAACAATCTTTGCTTGAAGTTATTGAAAATGGCGATATAACATTAATTGCTTCAACTACTGAAAATCCATATTTTTATATTTATAACGCCATTCTTTCACGTTCGACTATTTTTGAATTTCATCCACTTAGCAATAAAGACATTGAAAAAGCTCTAAATCGCGTTATCAAACAAATTGAAAATGATGATAATTGCCATATTGAAATAGATAATGAATGTATTGCCTATCTCTCATCTTCGGCAGGAGGAGATGCGAGAAAAGCTTTAAATGCTCTTGAAGTGGCATTGAATTCATCTTCGTTCTATGATCAAACCTATCATATTTCGATTGATATTTTAAAATCGTTATCATTATCGCCAATACATTATGATAAAGATGGTGATGACCATTATGACTTACTATCCGCTTTTCAAAAATCAATCCGCGGATCAGATGCCGATGCTGGAATTTTTTATCTAGCAAAATTACTTGCTAGCAAAGATTTGATCTCCCCTTGCCGAAGGTTATTAGTCATCGCTAGTGAAGATATTGGTTTAGCCAATCCACAAGCAGCAGTCATTGTTAAAAATTTAGTAGATTCGGCATTCCAGCTCGGTTTACCAGAAGCGAGAATTCCACTTGCTGAAGCAGTTATTTTTCTTTGCCTATGCCCAAAATCAAACTCAGCTATCACAGCAATTGATCAAGCTATGGATGATATTAGCAAAGGCCGCGGAAAAGAAATACCTGCCTATTTAAAAGACGGCCATTATCAGGGGGCCGTCAAATTAAATCATGCTCAAGGATATATCTATCCTCATACTTTTCCACATCACTATGTCCAGCAACAATATCTTCCTGATGATTTAAAAGAAAGAGTTTATTATTTACCTGGAGAAAATAAGATAGAACTATCTTATAAAGAATATTGGGATAAGATCAAAAAGAATTAATCTTCTTCACGATTTTTTAATTCTTTAATTAGGAATAATAACGAGCCATTTTTAAGGCAAGAAATTAATAATCCCTCGACGAAGCGATCTTGCTTAATGATATTAGAAATCAAAGCTTCAACAACGATTGTTGGAGCTTTTTTAACGTCTTCATCTTTTAAAGTTTTGATATTTCTATCACCATAATAATCTTTTAAAATTTTATTATAATCTTGGTGAATGACGCCTTCATTATAAAGATCTTCGCGTAAAGTAATTATCTCCTGATCAAAAGTTAGAAGCGGAGTTGATTCTTTAGAAATAAAATTATACCCATCGTCAGTATTTTCTAATTTTTCTAAATAAGGAATGTACTCATATATTTTTTTGTATTTCATTATAATCCCCCTTTATGATAAGTCCATAAAAGTATTATAACTAAGTATCTTGCTTTTGCATATACCAACCACAAGATATTCCCTCATTATGACGCAATTTTGTCACTTTTCTTCGAGTTTTTTACGATTATCGAATAAAAATTGAAGTAAATATCAAAAAAGGTCTCTGCAATGCAGAGACCAAGATAGGATATGTTACTTTGTGAGAACTACAGTGCCACCTAACACAAGTACCATTACTGCTGCAGCATCAGAGATTTCATCACATTCAACATAAAGCTTTTTATCGAGATCACCATGAACATCAACTGCTAAAGTTGTTGTATCTAAGCTAACTGCGTTAATTTCTTTTAATGTTTCTAAGGTAATCTTTTTTACTCCTTCAAGAGTATCGAGATAAACTAATGATTTCATCTCTTCAGTGATTGCATGTTCTTTTTCTTTAACCGGGATTAAAGAAACAATTGCTGGGACGCTTTCACCTAACTCACCAACGAGAGCAAAATCTGCGTGGTTAGTCATTTTATCACTAAGATTTAATTTTTCAAAAATTTCTTTACCGGAAGGTGTAAGATCCTTTTCATAATCGGTATGAACAAAGGATGGAGTTAATCCTAATCCGCGACCTTCACAGACAATTCTAACTAATTCTAAGCTTCTCTTAAAAGCAAGATCTGATTTAATTTTTACTGTGAATGGAACATCTTTATATGCAGCTTTATCCGCTAAAGAGAATTGATGGTAGCGATCAAGTGGTAAAGTAGGATCATTAGGATCAAGAGCTAAGTGTAATCTTAATGTTTTTCCAGAAACAGAAATTTTTGCAACTAATCCAGATTTTCTAAATGCTTCGTTTTTGAAGACTAATCTAGATGAGCATCCATAACTCAATAAAGCATTTTTAATTTCAGAATAGTAATGTTTACTCTTTTCAGAAATAAAGAATAATTTACTAGCAAATGGTGTCCGACGAATTTTTAAGGAATTATCAGCATTTTCAGCTGCCGGAGTAATTTCGGTTACTTCTCCCTCTTCTCTATCTTCTTCATCATCGTCATCTTCACCATCATCGATTTCATCTTCTGAAAAATCTTCTTCAGATGTTGTGAATAATGGACGATTATCATCTTCGACTTCAAATTCTTTTGGAGTATAGAACATAACTTTACCATGTGTTGCTAAGATTGCGACTGCAACAGGTAAATCGATATCATCACAGATAACTGTAATTGGCTCTGTTACTGCCTCATGCATTTTGACAAAAATGCGTTGAACATCAAGAGCAATATTGTTTACTTCTTTTAAAGTTTCCGTTGAAATAACTTTTCCAGGAACATACTTTAATGCTGTTTCGACATAGACATTAACTTCTTCACCATCATTATGATTTAATCCGTCTTCAACCTTTTTAACTGGAATAAGAGAACAAATCTTATTGACTGATGGTAATCCATCTTTGCCGAATTTTTCACTATAGGTTTCATCAGCTCGAGAAACCATCAAATCGGTAATACCAAGTTTTTCGAATATTGCATCACCATCGACATCAAGTGTTGGAACATAATCGAATGCCTCAAAGTTTCTCTTGAAACGGAAACGGCGAACCTCTCCGCAAAGAATGTCGATTAACTCTAACGCCCGTTTGCAAGCTAATCCAGATTTAACTTTCATTGTAAACGGAACATCTTTATAAGCCTTTCTTTCAGCCAATGAGAATTGATGATAACGATCTTCCTCAAATCTTGCATCCGTTGGATCAAGAGCTAAATGGATTCTTAATGTTTTACCAGCAACACTGAGTTTTGCTAATAATCCACGTTTTCTAAATGTCTCATTTTTACTTGTTAATCGAGAAGTTGCTCCATATTGTAATAAAGCATTCTTGATTTCAGAATAGAATCCTTTAGTTTTATCAGAAGTAAATTTGAGTTTATTGATAAAGGTTCTCTTAATGATAGGTCTAGTTTCAATAGTTGTCGGAACAACTGCTGTTTCCTTAACCTCTGCGACAACTGTTTCTGTAGGAGTTTCTACTTTCTCTTCGACAATTGTTTCTTCAACCTTCTCAACTGTTTCTGTTACAGGTTCAGCAACTGGTTCTTCTTCGGTTGCTTCAAGAACAGGTTCTTCACTTTCAATAGATTTTTCTTCTTCAGGAGTAATTTCTTCAAGTTCTTCTTCTGTAGTTTCAACATAAGGAATATCTTCAGCGAGAAGTGCTTGATTGAAATATTTAGCTCTTAAGAAGAGAATAATTACCCAAATAACAAACAAAGCGAGATATCCAATTAAAGTATAAGTACGGAATTGAATAGCCACATCAAATGAGAGGAAAACACCAGCATATGCAAGTGAAACGATGGCAAAATCGATTACATTGATTTTTCTGCAAGCCATCTTTTTAGTAAATAACCCGATAAAGAACATTACTAATAGAACCAAAGCAACCAATAGAGTACTTAAATATGCGAGTATATTAAGACGTGTTGCATTGAATGCTCTAAATCCAGAATAATCAACATAGATTAATCCAGCAGCTAAAACTAAGCCAACAGCAGCTAATGGAGTAAGAGAGAATTTATTAAAGACTTGTCCGAAGTAAACAGCAAATAAACCCTTCTTATCATTAATTTCACCTTTTTCAACGATTAATGCCCTAAATGCAGTTAAGAACATTACGGCATAAGTCAAAGTGAAATAGACGCCGAGGAAATGATTATTAATAGCTTTTACGCCATTTAAGTATACCTGTAATCCGAAATATAAGCCAACTCCAATCATCATATACATTGCAAAAGCAAGTAAGATATCAAGGAAATTAACTTTACGCATTTTCTTAAAAATACATAAAATTAAGAAAATTACAGCCAAAGCCAAAGCAATAAGGCCAAATACTAAAAGTTTTCTACCAGTAGAAATAGTAGCAAAAGCCGGAATAATATCACCGATAAAACCAAATACATCAGTGTAAATGATAATTAAAGCGAGAATAATACCGACAATTAATCCAGATAAAATAAAGACTACTGGATTGAAATGTGAATATAATGATGCAAAATAATTTTTAACATCACCTTTTTCGTCATTAACTTCTCTAACTTCTGCCATACGAATAATTAAGAAAATTAATCCGACAGCCAATAAAGCAAGATAGACGAAACTATTAGTTTTGAATTCTTTATCGTAGCCAAGAGTAAAGCCGAATAAGGTAGCACAGGCGGCAATAAAGAATGTCAGTAGAAAATCCCCTTTAGTTGTATACTTTTTAAAGAGGAATGGAATAACAGCAGCTATCGATAAAACCAAAATGGCAAGATATACGACAGTTAAACCCGTTCTTGCGGCTTCGACATATTGTCCTGGTAAGAGACTACCAAGAATATTTGTCCGGAAAAGATAAAAAATACCAATTCCGAAAATGCAACCGACAACAAGGGCTAGTATTCCATCGAGTTTTTTAAAAAAATCTCTGCAAAAACTAGTTTTATTGCGTTCCATAAGTTGAAACCCCTTTCTTATTATTAAAAATATTTTAATATTTTAAGGGGACAAATATCAATATTTTTGAAAAAATGACGCGAAACGTATGCAGTTTTTCAACATTTCGCGTCACTTTTTTACAAATCGATAAAAATAGAATGAATTAATTTACAACATTAGAAAAATTACCGTTTTAAATTGGTCAAAAAGACACACTATTGAATAATAATATTTTTTTATTCAATTTCTTCTAAAAGGTAATACTTTTTCAACTTTCTACCGCTATTAAAATATACAACATTTTCAGTTTTATTAGCGATTTCTAACATTCCTTGATCATCGCTCAATCCATTTATGTCTATAATAAAATCCTCTTGGTCATAACAAATTACCTTAATTTTTTGACCATTTCGAATATCGTTTTTTCTAATAATAGTAGCTTTTTGAGTAATTTCATCATAATCATCCACATAACCTAAATACCTTTGCTTTACATTATGAGGTTTAACATGGATTAAATCATTAGGAGTAATTTCACCTTGTTTAAGATATCCTTCAGTCAATGGGCGGTTTTCCATATCATTCAATTCCTTTTCTTTTATATTAAGCATTTCTTCAGTTAAAGTATGATTATAATATGAATCTATTATCGATTTATAAATCTTCGCACATTTAGCTAAATAATAGGCTGATTTCATTCTTCCTTCAATTTTTAAAGAAGAAACACTTGCTTCAATCAAATCCGGAACTTTTTTTATTCCGCATAAATCTTTGCTGCCAATAGGAAATGAATCCGGAGATACTAACTGGTTATCTTGATAGAGGTGATACTCCCAGCGGCAAGAATGCGCGCATCCTCCTCTATTTGCATCACGTGATACCATATAATTACTTAAAGAGCAACGGCCTGAAATTGAAGAGCAAAGCCCTCCGTGGATGAAAACTTCAATTTCTGTAATTTTGCTTCCAGCTAATACGTTTATTTCTGGTAATGTACATTCCCTAGCTAAAACAACCCTTGTCGCACCTAATGATTTATAAAACATCAACGTTTCTTGGTTCATCGCTGACACTTGAGTTGAAACATGGGCTTCCAAATTTAAATTAAGTTTTTTTATTAAGCTAATTATATAAAGAGAAGAAACAATCAAGGCATCGACATGAATTTTATCTAATGCTTTAAGATATTCTTCAATTTGTTCTAAATCGCGATAATGCGGGACAATATTTACTGTAACATAGACCTTTTTATTTAAAGCATGTGCAAATTTTACGCCTTCTTCAATATCTTTTAAAGTGAAATTGCTTGCTTTCGCGCGTAAAGAAAAATGCTTACCGCCAATAAATACGGCATCACCGCCATAAAGTAAAGCAATCTTTAATCTTGTCAAATCACCAGCCGGCATCAATAATTCAATCTTGTCCATACACTATCTCCTGGTTAAGTAAATAAGAAGAAAAGTTTTCTTTTTGAACACTTTCTCCATTTAAGGCTTTCCTAACTAATTCAACCATCGGCATATTTTCATCGATAAACGAACTATCAATAAAGAAATATTCAATTCCTCTCTCTAAAAAATCTTTCAACGCCTGAAAAGGGAAGAAAATCTTATCAGAAAAAATATAAAACAAATAATTATCTTCGTGAATTTTAAAATATTGATCGCGCGAACTTTCTTTTAACGTTAATTCTTTTTGACCATTCAATTTTATATCTCGATGTTCATCCAAGAAAAGAGAAAGCATTTTTCTCTTCGACATATATAGCTGAGGATATCCAAAACACATCATACCTATCTGGCAGTCTTTTCTATTTTCTAAAATATTGAGATAACCATTATATTCGCAATCTTTAGAAATAATAAATTTATTTAATCCAAGCTGTTTTAACGTTTCTATTTCATACGAATTAAGTAATAAAGTAGGCGAATAATAAATCATCTTTTCAAGTGCATTATATTCTTTTGCTTTTATAAAATAATAAAAGTCACTAAAAAGGAAATGATAGTTTTGTTTAATTAGCAAAGGAAAATACAAATTAGCAGCAATTTTATCCTTCTCTTCTAACGGGCGATCAATTAACAAATAAATTTCCTTATTATATTTATTTTTAACTTTATCTAAAACTTCGTATTGCAAAGCTATATCATCTCTTGTTGAAAGATATTTAACGGCGATTACGATTACATCACATGCATCAAGATTAGGATTTCTGATTTTACTTCTCAAATCATCTTCTTTAAATAAATATAAAATTTTCATACTACTCTAATTCAAACGCTCCAGTATAAAGTTGATAATAAATACCTTTTTTCTCAATAAGCTCAGCATGGCTGCCTCTTTCAATAATCTTACCATGATCTAAAACCATGATGGCATCAGAATTTCTCACGGTCGACAAGCGATGTGCAATAACAAAAACAGTTCTTCCCTTCATTAGCTCGTCCATACCCTCTTGAACTAATGATTCTGTCCACGTATCAATTGACGATGTCGCCTCATCAAGGATTAAGACCGGAGGGTTACAAATAGCTACTCTGGCAATAGCTAACAGCTGTCTTTGACCTTGTGATAAGTTACCGCCATCACCGGTAATATAAGTATCGTAACCATTTTCTAAGAGGTTGATAAATTGATCAGCCTTAGCTAATTTCGCGGCTTGATAAACCTCTTCATCCGTCGCATCTTCTTTTCCGTACTTAATATTGTCTTTAATTGTTCCTGAGAAAAGGTGGGTATCCTGTAAAACGATACCTAAACTGCGACGTAAATCTTCTTTCTTAATTTTTTTAATATCGATGCCGTCATAAGTAATCGTACCTTTTTGAATATCATAAAAGCGATTAATTAAATTGGTTATTGTTGTTTTTCCAGCTCCTGTTGCACCGACAAAAGCAATTTTCTGACCGGGTTTTGCATATAAAGAAATATCGTGAAGAATTGTTTTATCTTCATCATAACCAAATGTGACGTCGTAAAAGCGAACATCGCCGCATAATTTAATCAAGCGAGCACTCTTATCACTTTCGATATGCTTCCAAGCCCAGTGATGTGTGACTTCTTTAACCTCAATTAATTTTCCGTCTTCTTCTCTGACATTTACTAAAGTAACATCTCCTTGATCGGTTTCACTTTTTTCATCAAGTAACGCAAAAATTCTTTGAGCACCAGCTAAAGCCATAAAGATAAAGTTAATCTGATTAGAGACTTGTCCGATCGGTTGAGTAAACTGTTTATTATAAAGTAAGAAGGTTGCAAAAGCTCCAGCGGTAAATCCGCCAAATCCGCTAAAAGCTAAAATTGATCCGACAACTGCGGTAACTGCAAAATTAACATATCCTAAATTATGAATAATCGGCATCAAGGAAATAGCATATTTATTAGCCCGATAGTTGCTCTCGCGCATATGATTATTCAATTCATCAAAACCATCTTTAACTTCTTGTTCGTGATTAAAGACTTTAATAACTTTCTGTCCTTCAATCATCTCTTCGATATAACCATTAATTTTTGATAAAACGATTTGGTTATCCATAAAATACGTCGATGAGCGCTTTCCAATAATTTTAATAGCAATCAGCATTAAGAAAACTGAGCAGACAGTCACTATTGTCAAAATCCACGATGTTGTTACCATCATCACAAACACAGAGACAATGGTAATAAATGAAGATGTAATCTGCGGAATAGACTGCGAAATCATCTGCCTCAAAGAATCGGTATCGTTAGTATAAGTCGACATAACTTCACCAATCGTCCGTGAATCAAAATAACGGATTGGCAACGTTTCCATATGATAAAACATTTCATCACGTAAAATTTTCAAAGTATCTTGAGTAATAAATACCATAATAAAAGCATACGCATATGTTGAAGCAATTGAGACTAAGAATAATCCGCTCATCTCAAGTAAAATTACAATTAATGGAGTCATGTTCTCAGGATTTGCTAACAAATTCGGAACGACATTATCAATAAGTGATTTCAAAAGTGACATCGCAGAAACTTGAGTTACAGCAGAAACAATCAATAAAATGATTACCAAAATAATCTTATAAGTGTTAATCTTATAAACATATTTCATCAAACGTGAAAGGATTTTAAAAGGATGATCAATTTTGACACGATAATTAACATGACGCGGCATATTATCTTCCTCCTTTCGTTTGGGCTTGATAAATCTTATTATAAATTTCGTTTTCTTTTAAGAGCTGCTGATGCGTTCCAATATTTTCAATATCACCATTATTCATAAAAATGATGATATCACTATCTTCAATAGAAGTAATTCTTTGAGAAATAATGAATTTTGTTGTTTCTGGAATTTCTTCGCGGAAAGCTTTTCTAATCAAAGCATCCGTTTTTGTATCAACTGCCGAAGTAGAGTCGTCAAGAATAAGAATTTTTGGCTTTTTTAATAAAGCTCTCGCAATGCAAAGGCGCTGTTTTTGTCCGCCAGAAACGTTATTTCCTCCTTGTTCAATATGCGTATCATAAGCTTCTGGAAATTTACTGACGAATTCATCAGCCTGAGCTAATTTGCAAACTCTAATTAATTCTTCATCAGTCGCATCTTTATTGCCCCAACGCAAATTATCTTTAATTGAACCGGTAAACAAAACATTCTTTTGTAAAACCATCGATACTTGATCGCGTAAGGTTTTTAAATCGTATTCTTTAACGTTGATTCCTCCAACAAGAACTTCTCCTCTAGTTGGATCATATAGACGCGGAATTAATGACATGACTGTTGATTTACCAGAACCAGTACCTCCAAAAACACCAACCGTCATACCCGATTCTATTTTGAAAGAAATGTTTTTCAAAGCAAGTTTCTCATCATCATTTACATACGAAAAATCGACATTTCTAAATTCAACCGAGCCATCTTTTACCTCATAAATAGGATTAGCCGGATTTTGAATCGTTGGGACCTCATTTAAAGCTTCAACAATTCTATCAGTCGAGGCCTTAGCCATAACAAGCATCATAAAGACCATAGAAACCATCATTAATGCTGAAAGAATTTGAATTGCATAAGTAATAAATAAATATAAAGTTGAACCTTCCCCGTAATGATCGCGGACAATCATCATTGTTCCTAAATAGGAAACAACCATAACGCATGCATAAATAATAAACTGAATTACTGGAGAGTTTAAGGCAATAATCTTTTCGGCAGCCTTTGAATTCATCGCGACTTCATCGCTAGCTTTAGCAAATTTTTTATCTTCTTTTGGTTCCGTGGTATAGGCTTTAACTGTTCTAATTCCAGTGATATTTTCTTGGACGACAAGATTTAATGCATCATATTTTTTAAACATTTTCTTAAAATACGGATTAGCTCTTGTAATGATAATTGCAAGTAAAATAACTAAAATAGGTGAAGCAACCACGAAAATCCAAGCTAATTCACTATTGGCTAAGAAAGCCATAACTAAGGAAAAGATAAAAATTAAAGGGGCTCTAAAGGAAATTCTTGTAGTCATTTGAAAGGACTGCTGACAGTTTGTAATATCAGTTGTCAAACGGGTTATAAGTGAGGAAGTTGAATACTTATCAATATTTTCAAAAGAATATTCTTGGATATGATAATACAAATCTTTACGAACATTCTTAGCAAAGCCAGACGATGCATTAGTTGCTAAAATTCCGGAAACAACACCGGAAACAAGTGAAATAATAGCTAATAAGAGCATTATTACTCCATAAACATAAACATATACGTTATGGACATTAGGAAATACACCCTCAAAGTAAGTAACTATCTTGTTCATAACTGACGAAACAATAGATGAAGCCTCGTCTCCACCAGCTCTATCGATAACATCTGCCATAAACAATGGTAACATCGCTTCAATCAACGCCTCTATTGCCACAAAAAAAGGAGTCAGCAATGCCTGAGCACGATAACCCTTTGAATGTTTGATATAGAGTTTAAACATACGAAAACCCCTTCCTCTCTAAAATAAATATTTTCAGTAATATATTTATACTAAATAAAAAGCCAGTCTCATTCAAGACTGGACTTATAATTCAATTTAATAAGTGATTATTTTTTATTAGTTTTTTTAGCTGAAGATTTTTCTTCCTTATTTTCGCTGACGTGTGCCTTTTTTTGTGGCTTAGCATAGATGCCATAGCCAATTGCTAATAAACCAACAACAATTAATAAGCAGACAAAAATCCAAAGTAAAGTTAAGTCAGTAATAAATGGTGCGACCATCATCCACATACCGACGCTGACAAAGGCCAAGGCGACTACTAACCACCAAATTGGATAATATGATTTACTATCTCTTTGATGAAAATAAGCACGGAAAATCTCAACGCATCCTCTAATCCAAATAGCTAAACCTGCTGTTGCGCATGCTCCGTTTACTGGAACAATTCTTAGTTGAGGAATCCATTGTCCGAGGATTAAATATAAATCGACTAATAAAAGTAAGACAAATTCAATAATAGTTAATACTTTCAACGTTGAGCCAGATGTTCTTAGCATTTTTTTAAGAAGCCATCCAAACAGATAAAGTGAGAGGAACAACGCGATAATTAAATTGATAGCTTGAGTTCCCCAAGATTTCCAGACAGCCCAATCAATACCATTCCAAACAGGCATTAAAAATATCGATAAGATTATAAATAAAGCACCGACAACAATGAAAGCCCAGAAAAATTTATTATTTTTCTTTAAAGTAGGTAATTTAATTGCCATAATAAAACTCCTTTACTACTTAAACATTATAGTTTATAAGAAGTAAATTGTTAAAACTTTTAAGTGATTATTCAAAAGTAAATAAATTAAAAAAGTCTGACGATTATCGCCAGACTTAAATAAAATCAATAGTAATTATTTTGTAATGAATGTTAATTTACTAATCATTACTCTCTTAGTAGCTGCAAAAGCAATACTATTTGTACCTTCAGTTAAATTGAATGTATATGTTTTGCAACCTGCTATATAATCTTCAGCAGTTGTTTCAGGAATACTTTCAATATTTTGGGCTTCAGCATCTCCAACAGTTAAAGTTGGATTATCTTTTCTCCAACCAGCACCATAAACTTGAACTGCAGTAACATTTGTTCCTTCAGGGAAATTAAAGGTTAATGTACCATTTTCACTTGAAGAAGAGAACTTTAAAATTCCATCACCTTTAAGATTACGTTCGATACCAAAATATACTGTATTGTAATCACTTAAACTTGTTAAATCTGTATCAGTATCAGATTGAGCATTTAATTGAGTTAAATAATCATTGACATTTGATTCAGATACTTTTGTAGATTCGCCAGTAAACTTAGCAAAATCATATTCAGCAACAATAGTTCCATCTACTGGTGTATCAGGTTCTTCAGGAGTAGGTTCTGGTGTAGCTGTTGATTCTGTAATCTTAGTTACTAAGAAGTTAATTCTGCCGCTTCTCGTACCAACTGCATATCCTTCTAAGTCAACAACTTTATTATTCATATCGGCAATTCCAAATGAATCTGCAGGATATTGGAATGCACCTATAACATCTGAACCAGAGACATCAAAATTCAAATATGTACTATATTCACCTTCTTCAACAAGAATTGTTGCAGCAGTGAATTTTACATAGCGAACACCATCAGGATCTTTAACATAAGCATCTGCAGCTGCACCATCCAAACTTTCTAATGTTGGTGCAGTTAATGAAGGAGCTGCTTCTTCTAAAACAGTAACTTCGCCTTCACCATCAGATTGAATCTGCATAACAGTTTGATAACCGCTAATATCACCATCAACTGAGACATAATCGCCAACTTCTGGAATATTAGCTGTTGTCTTATTAGCGTAAACATAGACCATAGCCTCATTATCTTGCATAACGAATCCACGTTCATTTGTTGCTAATACAACACCCTTGACATCTTCAGCTAAGTTGCCATCTTCTGCAGTTAAAACATCTGAAATAGTATTATAAGTAGGAATTTGTGGTTCTGCAGTGACCTCTAAAGCAGTAACAAGGAAATTTACCCATCCTGCAGTATTAGCACCGAATGTGTATCCTTCAAGTGTAACAGTTGCTCCGTTTAATTCACTGAATTTAAACGAATCATCTGGGAATGAAACTGAGAGCCCTTTTGCATCTCCAGTTAATCCATCCAAAACAATATTTGTATATTTTCCATCAATTTTAACAGTTGCATCAGCTACAGAAATATAATGGACACCCTCTGGTTTAGCATAGTGTTCACTAATCTTTGCAGCATCCCAAGTTTCTTTTGTAGGAGCAGTAAGGGTAGGTGCAGTTTCATCTAAAACAGTAACTGACCCTTTTGTAACATCAAGCTCATTAACTTTGTAATAATCACTTGCTGACCCAGTAACGGAAACATAATCTCCGACTTTAGCAGTTAAATCAAATCCATAAACATAGATTAATCCTGTGCTGTCTTGACCAATGAAACCATTTTTGTGCTTAGCAACAACAACCATCTTTAAATCTGTAACAGCTGTACCATCTTTTGCAGCTAAAGCTTCAGCAACAGTCTTTGGTCCACTTACAGCAGGTGTAGTTGTTGAAGGGGTAGATGGGGTGACGCTAGTCGAAGGTGTGCTTGGTGCAGATGGTGACGAAACAGATGGTTCACCAGATGATGTTGAAGGTGTTACGCTAGACGAAGTACCTCCACAAGCGACCATGACACCAGCTAAAGCGACAAGGCCTAAAGTAAATAAAACTTTTTTCATGTAAAATCTCCTTTATTTATTTACACCACTATTTTAAAGGCAATGAAAAAAAGTTTCAACCTATTATGAAAAAAATCCCTGGCTAATATTCATTTTTTCTTGAAAATTGCCGAGGATTTCTTAACAAATTATCAGTAAATTGTAAATATAAAATATTATGAAATTATTTGATTATATCGTTACAGATTGCTGATCGGATAAAACAATTAATTCGCTCAAATCATCATCCGTAAATAATTTTAACGTCGCCATAAAATGTTCGCTTAAATCATCTCTTTGCTCAATTTCGTCAAGTGTATACCAATTGACTTCGCCTTCTTCTGATGATTTGAGTTCACCTTCAAATTTGTTAGTCTTAACTAAAATGGATAAATACTTATTATCCCCACTATAATATTCTTTTATTCCAGCTAATCTTAAATTACTAATATTTAAATTAGTTTCTTCTTTGACTTCTCTAATAGCTGTCATAAAAATAGAATCATCGTCTTCGACATGTCCGCTTAAGAAAGATAATCCGCTCGTCTTTTTATTGATACGGTTTTGAAGCAAGATTTTATCACCATCATAAATCATAACCAAAACTGTAACACAAACTCTTTTCCGCATACTTATCCCCTCCTAACAAACATTAATAACCACATTTAGTGATATAAAAACTTTGAAATATTTTACTAAAATAGCGTCTATTTTTCAAGGTAAGGAGAGAAAAGGGATTAACATTCGATTTGTAATAAAAGAGTTTTGCCTTTTTTACTTAAAATGATAAAGAGAGCAATAATTCCAGCAATAAGTAAGACTAGAGTTATTGAGAATGCTGCTATTACATTGATAAATAATCCGAGGATAAAATAAATTGCCGTCAAAATAATGGCTGCAATCATCGATGAAAAAGAAAAAATCATTGCAGATGGAGAATTTTTTATTTCGTTATAAGTTGACCAATTTAATTTTGGAAATTTCAAATTAATTAATAATCCAAAGACACCAGCTAATAGAATATAGAGCTGTGGAATAACAATGATGCTAATCGCAGATAAAACGTCAAACTTAAATAACACTATTGAAATTACTCCACTAGCTATACCAAATATGAATCCGGGTAATTGATTAATTATCAGTTTCATTCCAAAATAATCAAAAGATTTAATCGGTAATGATTTGACAATCCATAAGCGATTATTCTCTAAAGTAATTGAGAAGCAGGTATAGTTTGATAATGCGCACATCATCCCAATTAGTCCAGGAAGAATTAATGTCATAATTTGATTAAACAATATTAATTCTTCAGAATTTATTTCCATTGATTTACTAGAAAAATAAATAGATATTGGTATGATTATCGCTATAATATTTCCGACGAGAAAAGCGATAATCAACATCGGGTTATCAAGAATAGCAAATAAATCTTTTTTTATTAATGAAAGATAAGATTTTTGAGCCTTAATATCTGATGACTTAAATAATCTTTTCTTCTCTTGAACAAATAATGCCTGATATAGTTTGTCATAAAATAAAACATATAAAGCGATTAATAGTCCGCTGGAAACTAAAGCTAATGCAACTAATATTAATAAATAAATAAATTGATGATTTATCATAGCCGCATAAGCCCATTGCAAAAACGGGAAAATATAGTAAAGATATGAGAAAGTCGATACCATCTGCGTTCCATTTGTATCGTAGGAAATAATGAATACAATTGCTATATATGCGGTAAAAATAGCTATGTAGAGAATTGTAGTAATAATTTTCATCGCCGTAAAGCGATTAAGCATTAAAGTTATAATAAATCCAAGAACAATAGATAGTAAAACCATTATTAACGGAACGGTTAACATACAAACGATACCTGAGAAAATATAAGTTGGATCTATCATTCCATAAAAAACGATAGATGGAACCATGACTAATAAAGAAAAAATCATTTCTTCAAGATAAAACGTTGTCAGTTTTACTAAAACTATCGTACTTTTCTTTAAAGGCAAAGGTGTAAGAAAAGCATGGTCTTTAAGGGAAAACAAGACGCTATTAGCCCGGAAAAGCGCGCTAATAAATGTTAAAGAACAGGCTATGCCAAGAACAGCAACTGGGTATTCTTCGGCAATGTTATTTCTTTTATAAGCATCTAAAACACCATAATTGACAAAAACGGATACCAAAAGCATTAAGACTAAAAAGAAAATAATTGCGCCAAGTCCGCTATTAATTTTTCTTCTTTTACGATTTTGAAAAGAAAACTTTTCAGTAATAAATATTTTTAATAAAGATAGATAATTATGCATGTTCGGTTAACTCCAAAAAGAAAGATTCGAGTGATTCATTATTTGTAATATCCTGAATTTTACTATTAAATACAATTTCGCCTTTTTTAATTATTGCCACATGTGAACAAAGTTTTTCAACCACTTCCAAAACATGACTAGAAAAGAAAATGATATTTCCCTTAGAAACATAATCCTTCATTAATTCTTTTACTATATACGATGCTTTTGGATCTAACCCGACAAATGGTTCATCTAAAATAAGCAATTTCGGATTATGCATAAAAGCAGCAACTAATGATAATTTTTGCTTCATACCATGTGAATATGTTTTAATTTTATTTCCCAAATCATTTTTTATCTCAAATTTACTTGCTAAAGAATCAATTTTTTGAGTTCTCTCATCTTTTGAAATATTAAAAATATCCGCTATAAAATTAAGATAACTTATTCCTGTAAGATTTTCATATAAATCTGGATTATCCGGAATATAGGCAATTTTTTTCTTAAACTCAACATCATCTTTTTTTAAAGTTAAGCCATCAAGCGATATTTCTCCTTCGTCAAAAAGATGAAGTCCAACAATTGATTTTATCAACGTTGATTTTCCTGCTCCATTTGGTCCAATAAATCCAAAAATTTCTCCATCTTGGATTTCCAAAGTGATATTTTTATTAGCAAACGCTCCACCTTTATAACGTTTGCTGACATTTTTTATTTCTAGCATAAATTTAACCTCTGACCATAATTTATCATGGCAATTAGTAACCTTGCAAGAAACTAATAGTTTCTCAGTAACACATAAATATTTATCATAATATTTTGAATTCATATTTTGTTTTATTCAAATTTATTAGTATCATAAATTTATTAGCAAATAGCTTTTACTTGTTGAAAATATTAAATTCTTATCATTTGTTTATATCTTTTCAATATTTAATTAACTTGTTAATTATTACTTATTAAATAAGTCAATTTTTGATTACGATTTTTAATAAAGTCTTCTATAATATTACAAGGGTAAAAACATGGAAAACTTATTTAGTATTGGTATTGACGTGGGATCAACCACTGTAAAAATTGTAATTCTCAATCAAGAGAATGTTGTTATTTATAAAAATTATGTTCGTCACTTCTCAGAAGTTAAAAACACTTTATTATTTGAATTAAAAGAAATTATCAAGCAAATTGGTGATATTAAAGTAAAAGTAGCTATTACCGGCTCAGCCGGATTAGGCTTAGCTCAAAAAAGCAATATTGATTTTGTCCAAGAAGTCCATTCTGCTTTTTTATCAGTTAAAA
Organism: uncultured Bacilli bacterium; assembly: GCA_944332525.1. Classification (GTDB taxonomy): domain Bacteria; phylum Bacillota_I; class Bacilli_A; order RFN20; family CAG-449; genus CALVJO01. The sequence continues at coordinate 47,123 of CALVKD010000041.1, forward strand.
AATACTATCCTGATACCGATTGCGTAATTGAACTCGGAGGAGAAGATGCTAAAATTATTTTCTTAACTAATGGTGTTGAAGAGAGAATGAATGGTTCTTGTGCAGGTGGTACGGGAGCTTTTATCGATCAAATGGCAACTTTATTAGGTGTTTCTGTCGATGAACTCGATAAATTATCGTTAAAAGCTGAAAAAATTTATCCAATTGCTTCACGCTGCGGAGTTTTTGCAAAAAGCGATATTCAACCTTTAATCAACCAAGGCGCTAGAAAAGAAGATATTGCCGCTTCTATTTTCCATTCAGTTGTCGACCAAACAGTCTCAGGATTAGCTCAAGGAAGAAAAATTGAAGGAAAAGTGCTTTTCTTAGGTGGACCTCTCTCATTTATTCAAGGATTAAGAAGTGCCTTCACTTCTACTTTGCACCTTGATGAAGAACATGCAATCTTCCCGCCTCTCGGCCCTGTTTTTATGGCGTTAGGTGCCGCTTTATATTCGCAAACAACTAATAAAACATATTCTCTTAAAGAGCTTATTTCTTTAATTGAAAATACCGATATGTCGGGAAACTTCGTCGTTACCGAATCATTATTTAACTCGCTTGAAGAGTATCAATCATTCCAAAAGCGTCACCAGAGAAGCGATGCTAAATACCGCGATATCTCAACCTATGAAGGCGATGCTTATTTGGGTATTGATTCAGGTTCAACCACGACTAAACTCGTTTTATTAAGCAAAGATTATGAAATATTATATTCTCACTATGTTTCGAGTAAGGGCCGTCCTTTAGATATCGTCGTTGAACAATTAAAAACTATCTATGATAAAATAGGGACTCGTAATATTAAAATCGTTTCATCTGCAGTAACTGGATATGGTGAAGAATTAATTAAAGCCGGACTGGGAATTGCAAACGGAATAGTCGAAACAGTCGCGCATTTTAAAGCTGCTAGCTATTTCTGCCCTGATGTCGATTTCATTATCGATATTGGAGGTCAAGATATTAAGTGCTTTAAAATCAAAAACCATGCTATAGATTCAATCATACTTAACGAAGCCTGCTCTTCAGGATGTGGATCGTTTATTCAATCATTTGCAGAAGCTCTCGGATACGATATCGCAACTTTTGCAAAAATGGGCTTATTTGCATTACATCCAGTTGATCTCGGTTCACGCTGCACTGTCTTTATGAATTCACAAGTAAAGCAAGCACAAAAAGATGGAGCGAGCATCGATGATATTTCTGCAGGCTTATCGCAATCAATTATTAAAAATGCTATCTATAAAGTTATTCGTGTAAAGAAAGTTGAAGAACTTGGCAAGAAGATTGTTGTTCAAGGCGGAACTTTCCTTAACGATGCTGTTTTAAGAAGTTTTGAAAGAGAACTCGGAATTGATGTTATCCGTCCGCAAATATCTGAATTGATGGGTGCCTTTGGAGCAGCTATTTATGCTAGCAAACATCTTCCTGATCATTCAGAATTATTAACTAGAGATCAACTTGATCACTTTGCTTACAAATCAATTAATTCTATCTGTAAAGCCTGCACCGCGCACTGCCAATTAAATATTATTAATTTTAACGGAGGACACCGTTATATTTCCGGTAACCGCTGCGATAAAGTCTCTACTAATGTAGCAAAAAGCTCATTACCTTCACTTTACGATTATAAATTTGATAAACTTCTCGCTTATCAAAATAAATATGGCGAAAAGGAATCCAAAGCTCTTGTTGGCTTACCATTAGGTTTAAATTTCTATGATCAAATCCCTTTCTTCACTACTTTGTTTAATGAGTTAGGTTTTAGAGTTATCTTCTCTGATGTCACTTCAAGAAAAACTTATTATAAAGGTCAGCACACCATTGCTTCGGATACTGCCTGTTATCCAGCTAAATTAATGCATGGTCACATTAAAGATTTATTAGAAAAGAACGTTTCGTTTATCTTCTATCCATGTCAAACATATAATTACGATGAAAAGGAATCAGATAACCATTATAACTGCCCAATCGTCGCTTATTATCCTGAGACACTAAAAGCTAATATGGAAGAATTAAATAGCGATAACTTTATTTCTCCGTATCTCGATTTAAATAATCCTGAACAAGTTGCTGATGCTTTAAAGAAGTCACTAAAGAAATATCACTTAAAGAAAAAAGATATAGTCTCAGCATTAAAGAAAGCTTATGAAGAAGAAAATGCTTATCATAAAGATATATATGAAAAGGGTCAAGAATACATAGCTTTAGCGAGAAAAGAACATGCTAAAATTATTGTTTTGGCTGGCCGTCCTTATCATATCGATCCAGAAATTAATCATGGAATCGCTCATTATATCTCTTCTTTAGGATTATTGGTCTTAAGCGAGGACGCTTTATCTTATCAAGAGCATTCACCTAAACTGTATATTCTCAATCAATGGACCTATCATAGCCGTTTATTTAAGGCTGCTCGTTATATTCTTGATCAAAAAGATATGCAGATGATTCAACTTGTTTCATTTGGCTGCGGAATTGATGCGATTACAACTGATGAATTACGTTATCTACTCGAATCAAACGGAAAATTATATACTCAATTAAAGATTGACGAGATTAATAATCTTGGAGCCTTAAAAATCAGGATTAGAAGCCTTCTCGCAGCAATGGAGGAAAAATAATGGAAGAAAAACACTATAAAACCTTCACAAAAGAGATGAAAGCGACACATACTATCCTTTTCCCGGATATGTTGCCGATTCATTTTGAATTATTTAAAAGAATATTTGAACTTGAGGGATATAAAGTTGAATGCCTTCACAATTCTTCACGCGCGGTTGTCGATGAGGGATTAATGCATGTTCATAACGATGCCTGCTATCCAGCATTATTAGTTGTCGGTCAATTTATCGACGCTTTAAAAAGCGGCAAATACGATGTTAATAAAGTTGCCCTTTTAATGTCGCAAACCGGAGGAGGATGCCGGGCTAGCAATTATATTAATTTAATTAGAAAAGCCTTAGAAGAAGAGTATCCGCAAATCCCGGTTATCTCATTAAATTTCTCTGGGCTAGAAAAAGACCCTAATTCTGGATTTGTTTTAAAAGTCCGCGATTATCTACGACTTATTTATTGTTCTTATTACGGCGATTTATTAATGTCGATTTATAATCAGGTTTTACCTTATGAATTAGAAAAAGGCGAAAGCAAAAAGGTCTTTGATGATTTATCAGCTAAAATAAAATCATTTATCGGTAAAAAGAAACTTTATCATCTAAAAAAGATTACCTTAATGATTATCAAAGAATTCAAGAAAGTTAAAGTTAGTAATGAAAAGAAGGTTAAAGTCGGTATTGTCGGAGAAATTTATGTTAAATATTCTCCATTAGCTAATAACCATCTTGAAGATTTTCTTCATAAAGAAAACTGCGAAGTTGTTATACCTGCTTTAATGGATTTCATCATGTATTCAGCCGATGCGACAATTTGGAACCATAAGACTTACAAAAACAAAAATAAATTAGCGTCTATTTATAAAATCGGTTATAAAATCATGTATCATTTCCAAAAGAAAATAAACCATATTATTACCAAAAATTCTCATTTTGAACCATTCCATGACTTTGAAAAATTAAAAGCTCTAGCCAATAAATTAATTTCAGAAGGTGTTGTTATGGGAGAAGGTTGGTTGATTCCTGCAGAAATGGCCATGTTAATCGAAAGCGGAACTAATAATATTGTTACGGCTCAGCCATTTGGCTGCCTTCCAAATCATATTGTCAGTAAAGGCATGCAAAGAACGATTAAAAAATATTATCCAGATGCTAATATCGTCGCGATTGACTATGACCCAGGTGCAACGCAAGTCAATCAAGAAAACCGCATAAAATTAATGCTTTCTAATTCTCGTTTAAAATAAAAGTTCTAGTTTCGTGTAATTAACCCCAAAAGTTGGACCGAGTAACATCGGAAAAGCTGAAGGGGTTTTTTATATGAAACTAAGTTTAAAAGATAAAAAAGAAATAATTAGATTATATTGTGAAGAGGGATTAGGATTAAAAACAATAGCAAAAAAGTTTAATGTTGGTTATTGTACAATAGAAAGAATAGTTGACCGTTATAAACTACATGGGTTAAAAT
>CALVKD010000042.1 GCA_944332525.1 uncultured Bacilli bacterium
CCCTTTCTAGTTAGCTACAATCTTTTATCGATAAATACATATGTAAAGTAATATTTTTATAAAAAAAAGTACTTTAAATAAGTTAAAAAAATAAACGCTTATTTTCAAAAAAAACACTTGCATTATATCCTGTATTAGTGTTATTATTCTTAAGCAAGCCACATCGCAGGGTAGAGCAGTTGGCAGCTCATCGGGCCCATAACCCGAAGGTCGGAGGTTCAAGTCCTTCCCCTGCAACCAATATGGATCAGTGGTGTAGCGGTTAACATGTCTCCCTGTCACGGAGAAGATCGCGGGTTCGATTCCCGTCTGGTCCGCCATTTGGCCCGATAGCTCAGTAGGTAGAGCAAGGGACTGAAAATCCCTGTGTCGCTGGTTCGATTCCTGCTTGGGCCACCATTTGGTAAATTAAAACCTAGTACTGAAAAGTATTAGGTTTTTTTAATGCTTAGAAATAAAAACGCCTAACAATTGTTAGACGTTTAATTTTAAAATAACGCTAAGAGAATGACTAGAAGTAAATCCGCGCCGAGGAAGACCCATTCCATAAACGGCAAGATTGATAACTTCTTTCGATGATAAGTAATAATTCCGTTTTCTTCTTTTTTCTCAAGATACATCCATTTTTTTAATGGAGATATAATCAAGGTTAATAAGAGGATACCCGCGATAACAAATAAGACAATGGCTAAAATATCATTATATGTATGCCGAAAATCAATATAGACAAATAATCCACAATAGACGTAGAGAATCACTGTTAAAGAAAAGATGATGCTGGTAATAAATAAATGCTGTTTATATTTAGTTAAATCGAGCATAAATAAGCATAACGTAGCAATCGCGGTAACGACAAAAATGCTACCGATGATATAGTCGTGAATGCTTTTTGATCCTTCAATTGATAAAAAGAAAAATTCATTGAGGCCAAAGACTAAGAAAGAGGACGAATAAAGAGACACTAAAATTCTAAATATTGAATTATGTTTCATCTTTTCATTGTCTTGCATTTCATAAGGGAACTCATTTAAGAAATTAAAATTTTCCTTATCGAGAGGATTAACGAATTGGCTTTGATAATTATAAAGTCCAAAGACAACAACCGTAACAGCCAAAACAACGGTTATTAACATCAAGATTAAACTAATCATCGCTATTATCCCTCGACTGAACCATCAATACTCCGCCTTTATGAACGTCGATAGAAACAACTCTTTCAAGCAGCTCATTAGAAATAGCCTTCGTTTCAAAGAAGGATAATTTCATCTTTTTCATCGGATAAGCGGAATTATCTAGGCTAACTACAGCTTCTGGAAAGCCAAAGAATCCCACATAAGTAAATTCTTGTTTTTGAATTAAATGATTTCCTTTACCTAAATATGTCACAAAATTATTTTCATCTTCAATATAGACTTTACACTTCGGATAACGATTTGTTAATAAAAGTAAAGCATGAGTATGATCATAACGTCCCGATAAAGATCCTAAGATAATAATTTCATCAAAGCCGAGTTTTTGCATATACTCAACCGCGGCTTCCGTATCTGATAAATCTTTATGAGTATTTAATCTAACGATTTGATTAGGTTTAAGGTATGTCATCGCTGATTCATAATTTAAAGTATCAAAGTCTCCGATTCCCAAAGCGATAGGAAGCGAGCATTTCGCGATTAATTCAATACCCTTTTCAATCCCGATTAATGGCAGAGAAGCGTATTTCATAATCGTTTTCTTGCTAGCGAGAGAAGTAACTAACACAACCTTTTTCATCTTAGTTTCCTCGCATTCTCTTTCATATCGCCTTTAAATAGATAAGCTCCAGAAACGACGATATCAACTCCGTGAGCAAAGCATAATTCTCCGGTTTTATCGTTAATTCCCCCATCGACTTCAATTAAATAATGATAGTTATTTTCTTTCTTTTTCTTATCAAAATAAGCAATCTTATCAAGCGATGATTCCATAAACTTTTGTCCGCCGAAACCCGGTTCTACCGACATTACTAAAAGGTAATCAAGAAGCGGTAAGAATTTATCTAAAGTCTCAGCTTTCGTCGCTGGCTTTAAAGATAATCCGACCTTATGATGTTTTTTTACTTCTAATAAACATTTCATTAAATCTTCTTCAGAAGCAAAAGATTCATAATGAACGATGATAACATCGAGGGGATTATCTCCGTATTTATTAATATAATCAAAAGGATTTTCGACCATTAAATGGACTTCAAAAGGTAATGGAGAATACTCTCTAATACGCGAAAAAGTATCATCGTTAAAAGAAGTATTCGGCACAAAAACATTATCCATCACATCGAAATGGACAAAATCGATTTGGCTATCATTAACGCGTTTTAATTCTTTTTTTAATGCTGTCTTATCCGCGGCTAATAACGAAGCAGAAATATATTTTCTCATGAGAAGCGCTCCTTTCTGTAAATCAGTTCATCATAGATTGCTAAGTAATTTTCGTAATGAACTTTTTTTATTATACCACTTTCAAGAGCTTCTTTCACCTTGCAGCCTTTTTCATTGATATGCACGCAGTCTTGGAAGAAACAAGGCTCTTTAACTATTGAAAAAAACGGAAAGTAATCTTTTAATTCTTCTTTATAAATATTTAGCTCTAACGAAGAAAAACCTGGAGTATCAGCGATAAATCCCTCATTATACGGAAGTAATTTCACCTCTTTTGTTTGGTGTTTACCTCTTTTTAAAGCTAAAGAGAATTCGCCTTCTTTTCTGTTAAATTCCGGGAATAGCTGATTAATCAAGGTTGATTTACCCGCGCCGGTCTGACCGCATAAAGCCACAACTTTATGACGGATTTTATCTTTGATTAAAGCAATTTTTTCTGTATCGCCGCGATGAAAAGAAATCACATCAATGTTTAAAGACTTATAATCTTCAATGATACTTTTTACCTTTTCTTCATCATATAAATCTTCTTTAGTTAAGATGATACAAGGTTTTAAATGGTAAATATTAACTAAGGTTAAGAATTTGTCTAAGAGATAACTAGAAAAATCAGGTTCGCTAAGAGACTGGATAATCATTACTAAATCAATGTTAGCAATTCTCGGACGATATAAAAAATTTTCTCTCGCATAAACTTTTGAGATAACATCATTTTCTATTTCTACTTTATCCCCGACAACTAAATTAACTTTTAAATGGCGGAGTTTGCCGCGCGGAGAATAAGTAATCGTCTGTCCGTTTTCTAAATAGACTTCATACTTACCCGCGATCATCGATAATATTATTCCCTTCATACGCGGTGGAAAAGCTTCTGCCAGAACGACCTTTTCTTAATTAAAGTCGGTTCTCTTAAAATTCTATCGATATCCTTACGCATTTCAAAAACATCTTTATAACGATCGCTAGGCGACTTCGCGCAGGCCTTAAGGATAATCTTTTCGATGATAATTGGGGTTTTGGAATTATATTTACGCGGAGAAGGAAATTTTTCTTTGATATGCTTTAAAGCGACTGTCACCGGTGATTCATCATCAAAAGGAACGCGTCCGGTTATTAATTCAAAGAAGGTAATACCTAAAGCATAGATATCAGATTGTACTGAAGCCGGTGCTCCCTGCGATAGTTCTGGAGCTAGATAATGAACCGATCCGACAACCACTTCGGATTTAGTGACGCGGGAATTGATATCTTTAAATGTTGCAATACCAAAATCGCTAAGTTTAACCGTGCCATCTTTGGTGATAAAAACATTCTCTGGCTTAATGTCGCGGTGAATAACTCCGTGCTGATGCGCATGTAAAACCGCGGAGCAAAGCTGATACATAATATCGCATGCCTCTAAAAAAGTAAATTTTCCTCTCTTACGGAGCACTTCTTTTAAGGTCTGTCCCTTGATTAATTCATTAACCATAAAAGGACGCGATTCATAAGTTCCAATATTAATGACTCTAACGACATTTTGATGGTTAAGAGACGCAGCTGCACGAGCCTCTCTTTCAAAGCGCGTTAAATTAATCGGATTTTTCATCGTTTCTTGCTTAATAATTTTTAAAGCGACGTCTTTTTTAGAAATCAAGTCAAAAGCGAGGTAGACCTGAGCCATACCTCCTTCGCCGAGTAAGGATTTTATTCTGTATCTGTCCGCGATGACATCGTTAGGCTTAATCATATTAATCCTTCCTTAAAAGGCAGACGGAAACATTATCCTTTCCCCCGCGCATATTAGCTCTCGTAATTAATCTTTTCGCTGCTTTCTCAACGTCATCTGGATATTTTTTGATGACTTCTAACATAGTTTTATCGTCAATCATGTTATATAAGCCGTCACTGCAGCAAAGCAAATAATCATAATTATCCGTTATTTCTAAAATATTGACTTGGACTTTATCATAGCCGCCTAAAGAGTTTGTTAAAACATTTCTTTGAGGATGGGTTAACATTTCATCTCTAGTGATCTTACCTTGTTCAAATAAGAATTCAACATAGGTCTCATCAACAGATTTTTGGATGATATTATCACCCTTAACAATGTATCCGCGGCTGTCGCCAATATAAGATAAATATGTTTTATTTTTATGAATTAAGAATAAAGTGACTGTCGTTCCCATGCCTTTTAAACGAGGTTGTTCGTTAGAAAGGCGAAAGAGCATGCTGTTGGTTTTTCTTAAAACTTTCTTTATCCAAGATTTAATTTTGAATGAAAAGAAACGCTTATCAACAAACTGTGAAGAAATATATTCTTTAGCTTTATTTGAGGCTAAATCGCCTTTGCTATGGCCTCCCATGCCATCGAGAACCATCATCAAAACATCGCCGTATTTATTTTCGACGATTAAGCAAGTATCTTCATTTTTTTCTCTGACTTTTCCCGGATTAGTCTCAAAAGCGTATTTCATAATCTACCTTCATTCTTTGCGCGTAACTGTCCGCATGCAGCATCGATATCACTGCCGAATTCTTTTCTAATTGTCGCGTTAACTCCATGTTTCATCAAATAGTCCATAAATTTTTTACTATTTTCTGAACGGTGGAAGCCGTTTTCATCAACTTCATTATACGGAATTAAATTAACATAGGCAAAGACTGGTCTAATTAATCTAGCTAATTCTTCCGCGTCTTTAAGCGAGTCATTAACGCCTTTTAATAAAATATATTCAAAAGTAACCCTTCTTGAGGCCACGACATTATATTCTTTAACCGCGGCAATCAATTCTTTTAATGGATAAGCTTTATTAATCGGCATTAACTGATTTCTTAATTCATCGTTGCTAGCGTGTAAAGAGATAGCTAAATTAACCTGTATACCTAAACGCGCATATTCTCTAATCTTATCAGGAATTCCGCATGTGGAAACCGTGATATGCCGCGCGCCGATAGCTAAACCGCGTTGTTCATTGATAACTTTAATAAATTCAATAACGTTATCATAATTATCAAATGGCTCACCCGTTCCCATAACTACGACGTGAGTAACTCTTTTTCCTTCTTCTTTTAAAAGATCATTTAATAATAAAATTTCCCCGACCATTTCTTCCGGAGCTAAGTTTCTCTGCTTTTTTAAAAGACCAGACGCGCAGAACTTGCAGCCCATATTACAGCCGACTTCACTTGAGACACAAGCAGCTAAGCCGTAATTATAACGCATTAAAACTGTTTCAACTTTTGCATGATCGGCAAATTCAACGAGTAATTTAATTGTCCCATCTTCAGATACTTGTTTTTGATAAATAGTCGGTTTAACTAAACAATATTTTTCTTTTAAAACCTCGATAAATTTTTTCGAGATATCGGTCATTTTTTCAAAATCGGTCTCGCCTTTTTCATAAATCCAGCTATAAAGTTGACGCGCGCGATATTTATTTTGACCTTCATTTACCATCATCTCTTCTAGATGCGGAAGAGAAACACCATATAAATTAATCATCATTTTCTCCTTTCCGCAATACTGCATAATAAACGCCGTCTGAAGGAATTTCATGGGCAAAAATCATTCTTTCTTCTTCTAAAGTGAACTCTTGATGATTTTCTAAAAAAGTTTTAATCATCGAGGTCGTTTCTTTTTTGTTATAGGTATAGCAAGCATAAATTAATTTGCCGCCATCTTTAATAAATAAAGATCCTTCCTCTAACATCTTTCTTTGAGTATTTAAAAGATTATCAATTTCCTCCATCTTCAAGGATAATAATTCTTGAGGATTTCTTCTAATTAAGCCAAAGTTAGTGGAAGGAACAAACATTAAAGCTTTATCGACTGAATCATATGGCATATAGGTTAATAATAAGTCAATATTACAATTAAAGACTTCCGGGAATTGATTATTAAAACGCAATAAATAATTTTTAAGCATTCTCTCTTCGACTAAGTCATTCATCATTACTTGTAACTTGCCAATTTTTTCCATCTTCTTGCTAACTTCATTAACTAATACATCGCGCTTAGGATAAATCAAAAGCACATTATCAAGAGGTTCAGCATCAAGTTTACTTTCAAGAAGCTGACTCACTTCATCTTCCACGATAATTTCATTATTTTTGAAAAGTGGATGGGCGATGATATTTTTTCCGAGATAATAAAGAGAACCCTCAACAAGTTTACCTTTTTGGAAATCATTTGGATATTTACTTAAAATCTCTTCAGAGGTAGTTTTATCTAAATTAACTTTAACCGTTAAAGGAATATTTTTTCTTGATGAAGATAAGGCTTTATAGGTAGTTTTATGTCCGTGATGTTTAGTTAACATCTTAACAATCCATAAAGGATAAGAGAAATGTAAAGAGACATATTTAGCAAAATGCTTGCTATCTTCTTCAGAAATTGGATAAAAAGCATGGTTTAATGAAAGTAATTCACTAAAGCGTTTTTCAACATCAATCTCTGGAGTAAAAAGTTCTTTATCTTCACTTAAAGCTTTACAGATGTCATCATCATGGAAATCTTTAAAATAGTGATAAACACCTAAAACAGCGATGAAATAATCTTTTTGATTTTCATCGAGTTCCTTAAAGACATTATTAACTTCATATTCTAAGAAATAATAACGGTTGACTAACGCTTTTAACGTATCGCGGAAAAAAGCTCTTGAGAAGCTATCGCTTTCCGATAAACCTTTATTAATAAAATTTAAAAAATTGATCTCTCTAGATTTAATTTGTTCTAAATATTGGTAAGCTTGATAAATTTTTGACATAGTTATTCCTCAATAGTTATTTTATTTCTGAAAAAATATCGATATTCTCTTCGTCATCCTCATCCGCAGCTTCGACGACTACTGAATTCTTCTCAGTGACGAAAAGAGGGTATTCTTCATCGATACGTGAATAGACTTCATTATCTTCATAATGAAATTCGACATGGCTATGAACCGAGAAGTCCTCGCTTGCCGATAAGAGATAATTTTTCATCTCTTGCTCATGCTTTTTAAAAGCTGAAGGAGCTTCAACATGGAAAAATAAATGGTACGACGTTTGATCGACACCTTGGTGATAGATAATTGAATTAACCGCGATAAAGAGAATTTCTTCCTCTTTTATTTGATAAATTTTGGCTAATCTTCCCGACATCATTGAGCTGATATCGCGGCCTAAGAATTCATCCGCGCCATACATATAAATTTTGACCATACAATGCTCCTTTTTCTCTGATAATATATTTATAAAATAAATATAAGTAATAAACAAGCAAAATCAATAATCTTGCTCTGGGTCGACATCGATAGTTAACTGAAGTTTACTTTGCGAAGAGATGATATCTTGCAAAGTAATTAACGTGTCTTTAACTAGCGAAAAATCTTTATACTTAAGAATAAACTTTCTCCGGTAACGATTCAAATATTTATTGATAAACATCGTACTCGGCCCTAAAATTTCCACCTGATTAATATCTAAATGAAACAATAGATATTTTTTTATTTCATCCATTTTTTCAACTAAGAAGTCTTCATCCTCACTAGATATAATTAACATTGTTAAATAAGTATATGGAGGATTTTGAAGCAGATGACGATACCGTAACTCTTTATTAAAGAAGGTATCGTAATCTTGTTTAGCTGCGAGATTAATCACAAAATTATCCGGTAAATATGTTTGAATAATCGCTTTTCCGGCATTTCTTCTCCCGGCCCGGCCAATCGTTTGAGTTAACAAAGAAAAGGTTCGTTCATTAGCTTTATAGCTCGGTAAAGATAAAGCGATATCGGCTAAGACAACACCGATAAGATTAACATGCGGAAAATCATGTCCTTTACTAACAATTTGCGTTCCAACTAAAATATCTGCTTCATGATTAGAAAATTTATCGATAACCGATTTAATGCCGTTTTTGCGTTTGCTAATATCCGAATCTAAGCGAAGGATACGGGCTTCTGGAAAAAGCTTTTTTGTTTCATCAACAACTCTTTCTGTGCCAAATCCCGATTTATACACCTTTGATGAATGGCATTTTGGACAGGTTAAAATCATGTCTTCTTCATATCCGCAGTGATGGCAAACTAATTTATTGATATCTTTATGATAGGTTAACGCCGTATCGCAAGACGGGCATTTCATAATATGACCGCAGCTTTTACAAGAGACAAAAGGAGCAAATCCCCTTCGATTAACAAGTAAGATAACTTGTTCTTGTTTTTCTAAGTTGTCTTTAATTAATTCTCTTAACCTTTTAGATATTAAAAAGGAATTCCTATCGATATTATGATAATCCGACATATCGACGATTTCGCATTCTGGAAGGGAAATATCATTAACTCTCTTAGTTAATCTAAGTTCATGGTAACGCTTCTTTAACGCGCGGGCTTTACTTTCTAATGACGGAGTTGCTGATCCTAAGAGCAATTTGCCATTTATTAACCGCATTTTTGCTACGGTTAAGGCATTATAATAAGGCAGATTATCTTCTTGTTTATAAGTATCGGCATGCTCTTCATCAATGATGATTAATCCTAAATTATCTAATGGGGCAAAAATTGCTGAACGCGTTCCAATAACTACATCATATTCACCTTTTTTTATGTTTCGGTATGTATCATAACGTTCCCCGTCGCTTAATGAGCTATGTAAAACTGCAACCTTATCAAAAAGCGAAGTAAAACGTTCAACCATTAAATAAGACAAGGCAATCTCCGGCACGAGAATTAAGACTTTTTGCTTTCTTTCTAAGTAGTAACGCGTCAAATTTAAATAAATTTCAGTTTTACCAGAGCCAGTTACCCCATATAAAAGATAAACTTTGTCATCAGAAGATATAAAATCCTCATAAGCGATTTTTTGTTCATCATTTAACTCGTGAAGCTGATATTCTTTATCGCTTTCTAATTTAAGACGGTTCCTTTCAATATTAACTAGTCTAACCTTATTTTTCTTTAAAAGATTTTCGACAATCGTCTTTGATAAATCGCGTTTTAAGATTTTGCCTTGATTAAGCTTATAGAATACCTCGGCCTGCCTAACCGTTAAATTATCAAAAGTAGCTCCCGGCAAAGCCTCAACATAAGTATCAAAAGCGACTTTAACCCCGTGAAGAGAGGATTTATTCGGTTTTAAAGACGGAGGTAACATCGCTAAAATAACGCTGATTAACGGGCAGAGATAATAATCGGCCACTTTTTTGGCTAATGAAAATAATTCTTCGCTAATTAATGGTTCTTCATCGATAACTTGATCAATATTTTTGATGATGACTCCAGTTTTTTTCTGATATTCATCAAGAGAATCCGTTTCGATAATATCGATAACAAAACCGACGCATTGACGATTATTAAAAGAGACGATAACCCGCGAATAAAGAGGGATATCGCCATTATAAACATACGAAAAAGGACGATTTAGTTTACTAGCTACGTACTCGACAAGTACTTGATAGACTTTCATCAAATCCTCCTTTATTAACTATTGATATTATATATCTTTTTGCATTTCCATGCGTTTTTTGATAATTTGGCTAATGCGTTTAGTCGCATCGGCTAATTTATCATTTTTGACAACATATTGATAATTGCTAGAGAGATTGATCTCTTTTTGGGCTTTAGCTAATCTTTCTTGAATAATGTTATCTGGTTCGCTCTTTCTGCCGCGAATTCTTCTTTCGAGTTCTTCTAGTGATGGAGGTATTAAAAAGATTGATACGACATCATCGTTTTTGCATCTCTCCATAACTTGCTTAGCTCCCTCGACTTCAATTTCTAAGAACACGTTTTTACCTTCATTACGTAACTTCTCGACGTATTCAAGAGGTGTTCCATAGTAATTACCGACGAAATAAGTATATTCAAGTAACTTATTTTCTTTAATCATTTCTTTAAATTTATCTTGCGATACAAAGAAATAATCAACCCCATCCTGTTCCATGTTCCGCGGTTGACGCGTAGTCATAGAAATAGAATAAGCTAAATTTAAGGATTCATCTTTAAAGACTTTTTTTCTGACCGTTCCTTTACCAACTCCGGAAGGTCCGGAAAGAACGATTAATAAACCCTTTTTCATAAACTCTCCCTTCTCTACAATATATAATAATATAATATCTAAATTATATGAGCCTGACCACATTCTTGCAAGAAAGATTTTTTAAAGTTGATTTTCTTGCAATTTTCTGACAATTATTTTATTTAAAGCAGTGCTCTAGCGTGCTAAAATACTTGATATGGGAATTTCTAATTTTACTTTAAAACGCATTTATGAACAAATATCACCTTCGCTGGTGAATGCTAAAATTGAAAGAATTATCAATATAGCTGATAACGCCTTTCTTTTTTCACTTTTTTCAAACGGAAAAATGACTAATCTTTTGCTTTCTCTTGATCCGTCTTTACCATTGATGGTTATGGCGTCTTCATTAAAAATCGACGCCTTAAATACGAGCAACTATCAATGCAATATGCTAAGAAAGTATCTCGATAAGGGAACAATTGAATGGACTAAGAAAATAAAAGATGACCGGATTATCCTTTTCAAGGTCAAAAAATGGACGCAGACTTATCAGTTAATTGAAACGACGATGATTTTTGAACTATTTCCGTTGTCGCCGAATATTATCTTTGTCGATGATAATTATACGATTCTCGACGCCTTTAAAAAGTCGGAAACCCTTGATAGCAAGCATCCGATTATTAACGGCATGAAATATGATTTTCCTCCAGCGACGAATAAAGACTTTGATGAAAATACCAAAGTTGAAGATATGATTGGCAAAGTTAATAAATCTGAATATCGTTACCTTCTTTCTTTATCTCCGGAAGAATATAAAAAGGCATTAAGCCAAATGCTTAAAGAAGACGCTTATTACGTCTATAAAAACGATGTTTCTTCTCTAAGAATTAATGAAGAAGCTCAAAAAGTGGATTTAAACCACCTCTATGAAAGAGTTTTATCGCAGAAAACCGAAGAAAACAAAGAAGCGAGATATTTCCATATCTATCACCTTGTCGAAAGTAAAATCAAAGCCTGCAAGAAAAAGCTTCTTAATCTTGAAAGCGATCAAAAACGTTTCCTCGGCTACGATAAATATCAAGAATATGGAAATCTTCTTTATTTAGGCGAAGATATCTATCATCGCGGCGACAAAGACATAACTATTGAAGGAATTAAAATCCCTCTTGATGTCAAACTTGATTTACATCAAAACGCTCAGCATTATTTTAAGCTTTATAAAAAATCTAAATCGGGAATTAAGCAAGTAGAAATTCAAAAGCAATTAGCCAAAGAAGAACTCGCTTATTTTGAAAATATCGCTCAAGAGATGAAATTTGCTACCTTTAAAGATTTAGAAGAAATCATCCTAGATTTAACTGACCATAAATATATTAAAGATAAGAAAAACGCTAAAGCTAAAAAAGCTCCTGGCAATAAAAAATATAACCCGCATATTATCAAAGCTAAAGATACTAAATTTGGATATGGCTTATCTTCATATCAAAACGAAGAATTGACTTTCTCTTTAGCTCATAAAGATGATATGTATCTGCACGTTAAAGATTATCATGGCCCGCATGTAATTATCTTTAATGATAATCCAACCGAAGATCAACTATTATTCGGAGGGGAAATCGCCTTATATTTTGCTTCTTTAAGCGCAGGTGAAGTTTATTATACAAAGCGTAAAAACGTCAAAAAAGTCCCTGAGCATCGGGGATTAACCACGCTCAAGGACGAAAAAGTAATGGTTATTAATCAAATTAGAGAAGAATCACTCGAGATTCTTAAGCGACTTTAAATATTCTATCGCTCTTTTAGCGATGACAAGCGAGGCTCCATCAACGCAGTACATTAATGAAGCAATAAAATCTTGTTTCACGCTTGGAGCTTCATCAGAATAACAAACCTCAACATCTTTGATACCCTCTTTTCTTAAAGCTAAACGAATCTTCTTAGCTAAAGGGCAATAAGATGTTTTTTCTATGTCAGCAATTTTAAAACGCATCGGATTATATTTATTACCAGTTCCCATTGAAGAAATAATTTTAACATTTTGCTTTTTGCATTCTTTAATTAAAGCAATTTTTGCTTTTACATCATCAATGCAGTCGATAACCAAATCATAGGATGCGATATCTAGAGAAGGAATATTATTTTCATCGATAAAATACGGATAAACGTTAACTTTAATCGTATTATCAATATCATATATTCTCTTAGCAAAAGCCTGGCATTTATTCATTCCGAGACTTGAATCACAGGCGATAATCTGCCGGTTAAAATTACTTTCTTCAACTGAGTCACCATCAATTAAGGCTATCTCGCGAATCCCGGTTCTCGCGATTATTTCGGTAACTAATCCTCCGACTCCACCTAAGCCGACGATTATGACCTTAGAATGCTGATATTTTAATAAATTCTCTTCGCTTTTAAAAAAAGGAAGCATTCTTACGTACTTATTTATCGAACTCATTTAAAAAATCCTGTCCTTTAAAAGTTTCATAAGTTGAAAGATCAAAGTAATTTTGCTGCCTCATCGCTTCATAAGAAACAATCGCGACACAGTTAGAAAGATTTAATGAACGGGCATTAGCTTTCATCGGAATTCTTAAGCAGTGATCGAGGTGATCGCGTAAGATTTCATAATCTATCCCGGTTGATTCTGCGCCAAACATAAAGAAATAATCCTTAACTGGGGACGAAACATCAACTGAGGTAAAAACCTTTTGACCATATCTAGTTATATAATAGATTTCTGCTCCAGGATTCTTTTGATAGAATTCTTCAACGTTTTCATAGACATGAATTGGGCAGTCAAGAATATAATCCATGCCTGCTCTTAGAAAGGACTTTTCATCCAAAGAAAAGCCTAAAGGTTTAATTAAATGTAATTCGGCATTTATCGCCTGACAAGTCCTGACAATATTACCGCAATTTGCAGCAATTTCCGGATGATACAAAACAATATTAATCATAATTTTTCACCGACTCTATTGTAGCAAAAAGAGACAAGTGTTTTCAAAAGACTTTAAGCATGTATTTTATTCGTATAAGGCTAATTCGTAAATAGACCAGTAATTATTGCTCGCTTGGCCTATTAAAGAGATTTTTAATTTTTTAATATTCATCTTTGTAAAAGAAATAAACTGCGAACCGATTTGTCCGTCATATTCACCTAATAAACGATAATTATCATTCTCACTAATTTTGCATTCGATTCTTAGTTTTCTGCCATAATCGCAGTCAGGCGAAAATAAGAAAATTTGACCGACATCATGGTATTTTTGGAAAGTAATCTCTAAATAACTGCTGCCATCAGAAGTCTGAGCTGCACCATTGCTAAAACGCGTTTGATAATCTAAATCGCTTAAATTGCTAACCGGGCTTAGATATTCTTCTTTTGAAGCAGTGATATCGTATAACGACGGAGATATTCTCTGATTTTCTAAAGGATTAATCGGTCCAGTTGATTGCTTGATTAAATCTTTTAAAAAGGTATTCTCTTGATAATAGCTAGTTTGATAATGGCTGAGTTTTTCTTTAATTGTTTCTAAAGAATCTTCTTGCCAGTTGACCGTTACCGCATCAGGAGCTAAAAATAGTCCCCAATTATTAGAAAAATCGGTGTCAGTATTTTTATAAGTCCAGCTCGTCCACGCGATATTTAATGAATTTAAAGTATTCATAAACGTTAACCAGGCATCAGAAATAGGGAAGAAATTATATTCTCCAGCTAGTAAAGGAATGTTATAAGCTTCTTGATATTGTTTTAAGTATGTAATTTGTCCATTAGCGAAACCAACTTGTCCATTATAAGAATGGTCGCTATCGTTATAATGATGCGTTTCATAAACGACATTTGCCCAGTTATAATCAAGAGGATTTCCAATATCATCATAGGAATAAAACGCACCGATAACGATGATATGATCTTTGTCAATGACTCTTACTGCATCATAAAGCAAATCATACATTTCACCGCGGCTTAATAAAGTATCCTCGCTCGGGACTGGTTCATTTAATAATCCATACCCCATCACCGCTTCTTCTCCGTTATAATGCTCAGCGATTGCTTTCCATATTTTAACGGTAAGCTTTTGGTATTCAGTATTAGTCCATAATTCATTTGACCCGGTTTGTCCGCCGGTTAACCAGCCATTGCTTTGTCCGCCAGGAGCACCGTGAAGATCAATAAGCGTATATATGCCTCTTTTTTTACCTTCATTAATCGCCCAATCAAGATTTTCAAAGGCATTTTCTTTAATATTGCCTTCATCATCCATCAATTCCATATAATAGACTGGAATCCGAATCAAATTTAATCCTAAAGAAGCGATATAATCTAAGTCATCTTCAGTAAAATATAGGCTTTGATAATAAGACATTATTTCTTCGTATTCGGCATTTGAAAATCGATTTTTTAAAGCAGTTCTAACCGCATAATCGTTATTATCATTTCCTCCGCCGTCCATCCAGCCTTCTAAATGTAACCACCCTCCGATATTGATTCCTTGTAAGGAAACAATCTCACCATCTTGATTAACATAATTTGTATCTTTAGCAGTTAAAAAATCCTTGTCTTGAAGCATTTTATCATCAAAGGAAGAACTAGAGGAAACGGCTGTTGAAATAACTGAACTATCATTATTACTTACAAAAGAACTACTACTTGAAGATATATTATTTTGACAAGCGAAGAGAAGCGATACGCTTAAAAGCGACATTAATATATATTTTATCTTTTTCATAAATCACCTACAAAAAGAGGAGTTAGATTAACTAACTCCCCCAACTTATCCTAACGGGACATAGGGCAAATCAACATTATCTTCATCATCAGGTATAATAACGCTGCTAGATGAACCTGTGCTTTCTGAAGAGGATGGAGCACTAGAGCTACTTGATGATGTTTCTGCACCACTGGAAACAGAAATAATTACACTAGAAGATGAAGAAACACTAACAGACACTGACGAAGTAACGCTATTTTGGGAGCTTGACGATGTTAATTCAGATTGACTAGTTGATAGAGGGTTAGATGAAGTAACTAAACTTGAATTACCACCGCATGAAGCAATAAATCCTAGTCCGGCCAGAGTTAAGACACTAATTAACAGAATTTTTTTCATAATTCGAAAATATCTTTCTCATTTGGCCATATATCAAATTCATCCCAGACGCCTTCAATTGGATCAGTAGAAGTCGCAATAATGTCATCAAGACTAATTTGTTCAATTACAATTTTTGGTTCAATATAATTCTTTTTCATTTTATTTGCCTCCTACTAATTATAGCTAAACGATAAAACAGGTTCATGGAATCTAACATTTGACTTGAAACTAACATTACCGATTGTGGCAAAAACTAAATCAGCATTTTCTGAGAATCTGCCATCATTTAATCCTTCATTCAAAGTTCCAGATTCAAATAAGCAATCTTTTTCAGTGCCGCTGCCCCAGTGTTCAAATAACATATCGTATAAAGTAATGTTACCTTCGCTATCTGTGTAAACATAAATACCTTTTGCGATACAAGGATTTGGATTATTATCAATAAATCCTTTTGAATTATAAAGGGTAAATAATTTCAATGTTTCAGTTCCACCTGACATATTGGTGAAATCAAGAGTTCTTGCTGCGTTGATACCGTCAAAGGTATATCCACCATCTTTTACTGAAATGCTAATTTCGCTAGCACCTTCAGCTAAAACACCTGCATAACTATTTTGAATCTTTAAGGTAGCTGCAGATTCTTTATCTAAGGTAAGAGCAACATTGCTTAAAGGTGATCCGGTATTATTTGAAGCAACCGGATATTGAGCATCGCCGACAATATCTAAAGTCGAACTTTTTAAAGTTAAGTTAGTCCCGCCGGCAGCTAAAGCATAACGGCCGTAGGAAGCAACTGTGATAGTTGAAGCGGCAGCTTCCATCTTTCCGTTTAAATAGAATCCATATCCGAATCCAGTAACAGTAATTTCTGAACCTTCTGCAGTGATATATCCAGCTGTTAAACCAGCTTTATCATTATCATAAGCCGAGATTTCGTTTTCAGTTTTAACATCAACTGTTGCATTAGTTAAAGTCAAGCCGCTTCCTGCTTGTCCAGCTGGAGATTCAACTTTAATGCCTTCAGCTTTTACATCGCCAATTTCGCCTTGTAAATCAACATCTGCTTCATTACGAGAATGGACAGTTGCTTGATAATCAACATTTTCCATTACGGCATCACCATAGAATCTCGCACTGCCATCAACTGTTACTTTAGCTTTTTCTTCACTAGAAGATTTTAATGTGACAACTTGTTTTTCATTATTGCTATTGCCAACGTATAAGCTATACTCTAAATCTTCAATAGCTTCAGTATTATCGCCAACTGTATGACGTCTGCCTTTTTCTGTAAAGGCCGCGCCGGAAACTGTTAAACTGCCATCAACAACTAAATCAGCTGAAGAATTATAAACAAAGATTCCTCTATCAATTACTGCATCTTTTGCAAAGGTAATGATGTATTTATCTTCTTTATTATTATAAGTGATTGAATATAATTCACTATCTGCTTCTTGTAATGTATAAGGACTAAACTCTTTATCACCGATTTTTATACCGGAAACGATGCTAACTGAGATATTTTGTCCGTTAAATGATAAGATACCTGTTTCATTAATCCAATTAGGTCCATCAACTGTATCTTGATGGCTTAACTGAGAAATTTGAGTATAAGTGGTACCTTCTAATAATGAAGGAATTTCAGTTTGTTCAAAAATAAATTCATCGTATTTTTTGCCCATTAAGCCACTTTCAGTTTCGGTTGGTGAAACCAATAATGTATAATTTTGCATCTTAATTTCATCTTTATGCTCATAAGCAACGGCCGAAGCGCAGTAGTTCGTGGCAGCTTGATAAAGAGACAAATCAGCTTCTTCTAAATCATTATCTGACAAATTTTTCATATATGTACTAATGGAATAATGCAAAGTTTGTCCAAAAGAATATAAATCATCAGGCTTATCTAAAGTGTAGCATTGGAAAGTTAAGGTAACTTCGGAAGTAAATTGAGCCGCGGTAATTGCATCAACAGATAATTCATATACATTACCATCTTGTCCGTTAACTGAGACTCCTTCTTGAACTGGATTACCGAATTCAACTTTTTCTGTCACATATTGATTATCACCAATAGTTGTTGTTAAGCGTAATCCGTGGGTAGTTGCAAGCCATCCCACCCAATTATCAGCAATGAAAACGCGGAATTTTAAAACTAAGCTATCAGCAAAAACAACATTACCTCCGAGCCAAGCAATATCAGCAGATGATTCTCCATCAACTAAATATTTTGATGTTAATGAAGAAGTATCAATTGTATTGCCGTTTTCTGTTAATCCAAATTCTTCAAGTAAATCAGATGCTAAAGTATCTGTTTTATGTCCGGTTTTGACTTGAGCAGCCGCGGCATAAGATAATGTATCAGCAGCGATATCTTTTAAATATTCATCATCATTTTCAGCAACGACTTTTCCTAAATAATCAGCAACTGAAGTGGTAAGAGTTTGATCAGCAACGCTGATTTCCATCTCATCAATAACGCATTGAGGAGTAATTTTATCTAAGACATATTTGTATCCGCCTAAGGATTCATCATATGTTCCTTCAATTGTTCTTGTTTCTAATGTTTCAACAAATTTTACAGTCATAGAAGGAGCAGTTTCTTGCTGTCCAACTTTATAGACAAAATTCATCTTTAAATCGTGTGAAAGCGTTAAAGATCCATCAATAAGACTTGTTTGATTGTCAGCTCTTCTTAAATTAGTCGCTGGCATTGTTACATCGATAACGGTTTTTTCTTCGCTAACTTGACTAATGTCATCATGAGATAAAGAAGGCAGCATATTATAAGATGACGCGATTCCTATTCCCCCACATAACATCGCAAGTAAAGCAACATTAACTAGTAAATTTCTTTTTTTCATAATACCCTCCTTTTTCTAGTAAGTGCTGTAATGCGCAAAGGTATCGAGAATATCTTTATAAAAAATATTGTCGGTAACTGTATTACTTTCATTTTCGTTTTGAGCTTGAGTTACAATCACTTTTCTCGCGCAGACATACTGATCATAGACATAATCTGGGTCCGCGCTTAATAAAGAAAAGTCATAGACAGCATCAGCTTGGGCATGCATTGTCCAGCTGCCAAGATTTGCCGTATTAGCCGAAATATCTGAGCCGAAAATCTGTTCGCTTCCAGATGTCGGATTAGATAATGAGACAATATATTTTCCATTTTCTTCATCTAAATAGTTATAGGTAAAGGTGCCGGAAATATCGACTGATAATCTCGCGACTTCAAGATTTCCCCAGTCGCCTGGATTGCCTAAGATGATGGAATATTGATAGTTATAGGTATAGTCTCTTGATAAGACTAGTCTTTGGTCAATTCGATAAAGAATATTTTGATTAACGGTCATATCTCTTTGAGGATAAATCGAACAATAGAGATAGTCGCCATCTTGAATTTCTTTTTTAAACTGCGTCGTAATCGCATCGTTATAAGTAAAGGTACCCCGTAAGGCGCTTTCTTTAACGATTTCCTGCTGTCCTTGGCAAGATGCGAAAACCAATAGAGCTAAAGATAAGGTTAATATTTTCTTTTTCATCGTGATTACCTCCAGTTCAAAATCGGTAAGTGCCAAGCTGAGCCAAGAGCATAGAACGTGCAGCCATTGACCTTAACTTGATAAGCGTCTCTGTCATAAACACCTTCGCTATTGGTGTAGCCTTGCATATCGACCAATCCCTGATTAAACTGACTAGATTTAAATGTCGATTGATTATCTGCCGGATTATAAGCATAAGCAAAATTAAATCTCGTCTCGTTGCCGTTTCCGTCATTGAAGACATAAATTCCTTCAACTTCAATTGGTTCAGTGATATTAGCATTAAAATTATTTGATGATTTAGTAACGTATAGAGTTAAGGTTTCTTTTCCTCCATCAGCGTTGATGAAATCAAGAATTCGGTCTTCGTTATCAACTAATGCATTAGGATCAGATGTAAAGTTAAATGAATAAGATAATGGACCGGCTAACAAGGAAATCTTACCTTGATAGAAGGTTTCATGTTTACCAGGAGTGACAGAAATCGAATAGTAATAATCCGGTAAAACAATAACTGTATCATCGATATTTGGATATTCGATTGGCTTAGTAAATTCTGTAGCCGCGCCGCTTAATTCAGCCCAAATCAACATTCCTGATGTATCCCATTCTCCGCTAGAATTTTGATATATTTCATCATTTCTAACATCGATATGTCTAACCATATAGACTTCAACAGGGTAATAAGCATTGTAAATTTTATTTCCTTCAGTAAAGGTATAGGTAACCATTTTACTGCCGGCATTTGAGAAATCATTAGTAATTGTATATTTATCTAAACTCAACGTTTCTCCTTCAACTATGAAATCAATTCCTGTCGGATCAAATTCTTCACCGATAAGATATTCAGTCCGCGCGGCAGGTGAAACTTCTAATTCTCCGCTTAGATAGGTAACTTCATTTGAAGAATTTAATCCAGCCCAGCTAAGAAGTGATGCGCATAAAACGACAGTCACACCCGCGGAAACAGAGTAGATAATCTTGCTAGTTTTAGAACTCATATTGCTCACCTGCTTTCTTTTTAATCATTGGGAAAAAGGCAGCAATCACTGTTAAAATTACAGCAATAACGTAACAGCCCACTCCGACAAAGCAAAGAGGTACGCCTTTTGCATATGTTTCCATATCACCCATATTTACGGTAAAGAGAATGCCGATTGGTGATAAACATGGTATCAAGAAATAAGCAAAGGAAATCATTAAAGCAAAGACATTTATTACATAGAAAATACTGACTAAACGCGGACGATCTCCGGCAAAACAGCCATTAATCAACATAAATACGGTTCCATAAATTGCAATAATAGTCAAAGCGATAACAAACTTGTCATAGCTATATGAAAATGTATTGAAGGTTAGGAAGAAATAGATAAAACCGACAATTGTAAATATCAAGGAAGCAAGTAAGAGATAAAATCCTGCTCTCATGCTTTTTAATCTATTGAGCATGCTCATCACCTCCTTGAGAGACTTCAGTTTCCAAATCGTCTTTTTTCTTATAAAAGGTAAAGAAAACAATTCCTCCAATTGAGACTAAAGCTAAACCTCCAAAGCCAGATGATAAGCCGATTAACATATATTCCCAGCTTGATTTTTGATCAGCGACGATAACTGTATCAGCATCATAACCGTTTAAAGCTGAAGAATTTGCTAAGGCATACATGTAGTGATGCATATTTTCATATAAAGCTTTGCAGAGATTAGGATCATTTCTAACTTTATTTTTATCGTTATAATCAGGCCAGCTATTCTTTAAGAGATTTTCAGCATTACTTGTCGCCATGAAGGTAACGTTATTAATGATTGAATCTTGAGGGTTAAAGAAACGTCCGCCGACGACCATATCGGTAGAAATTAATCCTTTATAGCCCCATTCTCCTCTTAGAATATTTTTCATTAAACCAGTATGAGCATTCACGCCGCAGCAACCGATTCTTGAGAACGATGACATTAAGCCTAAAGCATTGATTTCATTGCCTTCATCGTTAACGTATTCAACATCTTCGGCTAAGCCTTGGAACGCTCTTAATTCCATCTCGCGAGCTGACTGCTCTTCCATAAACTGAGTTAAACCTTCACGGTATGATTCTTGAGTATTGAAAGCGAAGTGCTTTGCTGCTAAAATCATACCTTTAGATAATCCGCCGCGAACAAAAGCTGTTCCTAAAATATTAGTTAACATTGGATCTTCTGAATAATATTCATGGTTACGGGAATTAAATGGTGTCCGGTGTAAATTCATTCCTGGAGCCCATTGAATTTGGTTACGGCTCCAAATTCCATCTTCACCATAAATTTTGCCTTCTTCTTCAATTAAATCTTGATCAAAAGTAGCAGCAACTAATGGTTCAATTGGCATATCGCAGGACATATAGTTAGCATTAGGATCGTTTTTCGAAATTGAAAGATATCCTGAGGTTGGAGCTTTATTAGAAACAGATCTTGTAACATTTCCATTAGGTCCATCAATTTGCCATACTTCAGGAGCGTTGACAGATTTAAAAGGTTTACAAGAAGTTCCGCCATAAGGTGAGAATTGCCAAGCTTCATCAAAGGTGATTTGCTCTAAAAGATAATCCCATTCTTCATCATCATAGGCTTTGCCTTTGTATTCAGCGATAGATTTATTTTCTAATGGGTTGCCATCAGCATCTTCATCAAGAGAATGATCAACGCCGAAATTAACACCTGATGAGCCTCCGCTAGTGAAGGAATAAACTCTTCCGCCATTGCTATCGTCTGTTCCGAGGTATTTTCTCATTTCTTCAGTGATTTCTATTTCACTTGTATAAGAAGTCGGGAAAGTATCTTTCCAGTTATTACGAGATAAATAGGTAACAGTATTATCTTTAAAATAGTTATAATCAGCATCTTCAAGTTGATTTTCAGTTATAACTCCTTCTTCAGAAGTATTTAATAAAGTCGCATTAATGGAATCGACAAAACTTCCTCCATCTTGCGAAATTAATCCTTCTTCGCGGGCTGGATTCCAGATCATCGCTAAAGCAGTATCAATTGTTTGATTATCAAAGGAATATAATTTATCAACCGATGATGGATTTTTAATAGCTAAAACATTATTTAAAGCTTGGTGAGCACCATTTCCAATAGAGAAATAGTAATCGCCGTCTTCTAAAATATATCCGCCGGTTTTTCCATCATGCTGAGCAGTTTTATCATATGAAGCAAAATATTTTAAATCAGCTTTTAAAGTTACAACTTCGCTATTAGGTTTTTCTTCTGATGCTTCAGAAAGAGGATAAAGAGTTTGTGTTTTATCAAAAGTGATTAACTGAATCGCACTTTTTTCAACACCGTGATCAATATCATATTGAGTATATGGTGAAGAAACATAAAGCTGAACCGCATCCTTAGCAGCATAATCACCGACATTTGTAACCTTGACATTAAACGTTAAAGATTTATCTTCAGGATTATAACTATACATCGCCCCATTTTCATCAGCGACAAATTCATATGAAAATTCGCTGTAGCTTAAACCATATCCAAAAGGATAAGCCACTTCATTTTCATATTTCCAAGATTGATTATCGCCTTCTCTACCTGAGCCAACGATATCTTGAGCATTGCCTCTATTTTCAATTACATCATTATAACGGGTTTCGTAGTAATAATAACCGGTATAAATATCTTCTGCTAAAACGACATAGTGATAATTATCGGCATGTTTATAAACTCCGCCAAACTCATCAGCGTTTTCCCAAACAAAATCGCCAGAACCATCAACTGCACTAACACCATAGTTTTGAGCAGCTGGTGAATCTGAAGCATCAACAGCATAAGTATCAGGTAAATGTCCAGAAGGTGAAGTTTTGCCGGATATAATATCCGCTACACCATTCATTCCATATGAACCAGGGATACCAATCCACATTACCGATGAAACTAAATCACCTAATTCATTGCCGTCTCTTAATTCAGAGATTTCCATTGCAACTGCTGAATTAACTAAAACGATAACATTATCAGAAATCTGTCTAGCTTGACGAATTAAATTTCTTTCATTATCTGATAAATTTAATGATGACTTAGAGCCATCACTTTTATCGGCAATTCCGTTTTGACCAGGGAAATATTCTCTTCCTTCGCCGGAAGCCCGACCAATTACGACAATCGCGGCATCACTATATTGATCAGTATTTTCAAAATCGCTTGCTTCCACATATGGTTCATTAATTGAAAATGGTCCGCCTTGTTGACCATTAGCTTCGGACCCAGATGGTAAAGAAGGATAATTTAAATTAGAATAAACTTCTTTAGATGATGGGTTAACTTCAATTCCTCTGCTAGTTAAAGCATCTTCTAAAGTAATAGGAACATTATAAGTACCATCTTCAACAGTTACTGTTTGCTGACGAATCGGACTGCCGACGATACCTCCATATGTCGCTAAGGAAGTATCTCTTAATGTTCCTGAGCTAGTATAAGTAAAAGCCCGCGAACCAAGGATGGTTACTTTCTTATTGCCTCCTGCTAACGGCAAAGAATCATTTTTGTTTTTGAGTAAAACACTTCCATCAGCAGCAAGCTGTTCAGCTATTTGTTTCCGGTGAGTATAAAGTTCTGTTGTACTTTCATATTCACTTGGGAACTTATAAGTAGCTGCCCCCCCCGGCTGCAGAATTGTTCACTCCGAAGACTCCATCGACCATTGACTTATAATCAGATGATGAGGTTGCAATTAACTCCAATGTCAAAAACAACGCACTGAAGAAAGACAAAGATACGCAGAGTCCCCTTAATAGTCTTTTTTTATTCATGACTAGGGTGCCCTCCATTTGATAAAAATATTATAAGCTGAAAGCGTTTTCAATTTATATAGGTGGCAATTTAATTGAAAATATATCTCAAAATCTATCAATTTTTGTCAAGAATAATCATAAATTATCAAATTACATATAAATTTCTAAATTTTTTATAGTCATACCATAAATTTTATATTTACTGGTAAAATAGTTATTTTAAATTTGTATTTTTCTTCAATTTATATAAAAAAATCTATTATTTATTAACAATATTCATTAGCTTTTATAATTTGCCTATTGTTTAGATTAGCATATTCAATTAAAATAGGTGATGGACAGTTGACCACTGCGAGCTTTTACTATTAAAAGGATTTAACAAAAAATGAAAAAAATAAATAAAGTATTAATTCCGTGCGCTGGACTCGGAACGAGATTTTTACCGGCGACAAAATCTTTACCAAAAGAAATGTTCCCGATTATCGATACTCCAACGCTTCAATATATTGTTGATGAAGCCAATAAAAGCGGCATTGATGAAATTGGTATTATCATTAGCCAAGCTAAGCCGATGATTCAATCGCATTTTACAGTTAATGAAGAACTTGAACAAAGATTACGCGCCTTAAATAAAAACGAAGAAGCTGATTTAATCCATAGCATCGCTAAAATGGCTAAGATTACTTTTATTAACCAACCAGAGCCTAAAGGCTTAGGACATGCTATCCTCTGCGCTGAAGAGTTTATCAACGGAGAAGATTTTGCCGTCATGCTCGGCGATGATTTAATTATGAATTTTGATGATGAAAATAATCCGGTTATGAAACAGCTCGTTTCCGCTTATGAAAAATATGATGCTTCAGTGTTAGGCGTTCAGGAAGTACCTCTTGAAGATGTATCTAAATACGGAATAGTTAAAGTTAGTAAAGAAGATGGCCGGTATTTAGAAATGTCCGGCATGGTAGAAAAGCCTAAGAAAGAAATAACTCCGTCTAGATATGCTGTTTTAGGCAGATATGTCTTAAAAAATGAAATCTTTGATTATTTAAGAAAAGTTACACCAAATAAAAACGGAGAAATTGGATTAACCGAAGGCATTGATCTTCTTTTAAGAGATGAAAAAGTCTACGCTTATAACTTTATTGGCACGCGTTATGACATCGGTAATAAATTTGGTTATGTCAAAGCGACAATCGACTTCGCCTTAAGACGTGATGATTTAAAAGATAAAGTAAAAGAGTATTTAAAAAAGATTGGTTATTAGCCAATCTTTTTATTTGCCTTTTAATTCTAAGCAAGCATCAATCTGAGCTAAGATTTTTGGATTAAATTCATAATCGCGCGCTTCTTCTAACGCCTTAAATAGCTTTTCATCGGAAATATATTGCTCAACATCGATATTCTCTAAAGCTTGAACAGCGATAGTTCTTATCATCGCTGATTCGCTATTGAGCAATAAATGGAATAAGGCTGGATAGTAGGTTTTACTTTCATTAATATACATCACGATAGTCAAGATATTATAAAAATACCGCGGAGGATAAATAATATTATTTTCAATTGGCACTATCTCTTTATCAGGTAAACTATCGTTATAAATCTTAACTAATTCATCTTTGTCAATAGATGATTTAACAGTCAATAATACGCTTAAGAGAAGATAGTTCTTTTGAGGATTTTTTAGATAAAACGCCTTCAATAATTCAACTGGATAATATTCATAATCGAGTAATAATTCATCAATTGGGAAAGAAATCGTCTTATTATGCAAGAGATAATTATCAATTTTTTTCTTAACGACTTTCTCTGGATAATTATTTCCTAATTCATCCGCTAAATCATATGGAGTCTTATTTTCTATTAAAGAATCAACTCTGCTTAGCCAGGCTAGCTGCTCGAGATTATCAGAATATCCCGCGTCCATAATCGTCAATAAATTATCAGTAACGATATTATCTAGATCTTCTGGATGGAAAATTAAATAATGGGTGATTAAGACTCTTAAAGCGTTATAGGCATCATGGTTTTCTTTAAAGTCGATTGAACCATTGATAATAGATACGCTATAAGTATTAAGCAGTTCTTTAAAGTTATAATTGTTTAAAAGAATTTCGCTAAGAGGATAACTGAACTCTTGATATTTTAAATAGACTTTATAGAAATACTTTAAATGCTCTGGAAATCCCCCATCAAGCGAATCGATAAAGTCAAAAGCTGCTTCAGGATTGTTGCTCTTTAAACAATGGATAAAGGCTCTTTCCATTGTCTTAGTTCTGAGCAGAGCTCGATAAGAATAACGTCTAGTCGCATCTTTTTCCATATGTAACAAGTCAATAATTAAATAATCGCGATAATCATTAGTCTGATATAAGTCTTTTTGAGCGAATAATCCTAATCCGATATTGTTAATAATATAGCAAGTTGAAAGCGAAGCAAATAAACAAGCTAAAGTTCTTTTGCTCATCGCTAGATTATTATTTTGATATAAATAGTAATAACTATTAATAACATCATCAGTTACAGAATAAATAACATCGGCATCAAACTTTTCAGCAGTATAACCGATTCTAATAAAACGGAGCATCTGATCAAAAGTTATATAAGCATGCTTATTTTGTTTAATTGTTTCAATAAAGTAGTTATGGACTTCATCTTTAGTCATTTCTAAGGAATTATCTAACAGATATTTCTTTGAAAAGGCTAATGCGCATAACGCGGCAAAGTCATTTTTATATAAAGTTGATAAAGTTAGATGTTTATGCTTATGGCAAACTCTCTTTTTGTATTCCATATAGGCTTTAAAGATAAAAACCGGAATTAAGCCTTCAGAGATCACATATGGACGGAAAGCTGGAGAATAAAAAGTTCTAGTTAAAACGACATCTCCGGTAAAATCAAATTCTTCATCAGTCAACGAAAAATAAGTTTCATCGCTTAAATCATAATTAACATTAACTAATATCTTCTTAGCTAGTTCTACCTTATTTTTAAATAAAGCTTTATTTAAATTATGCAAAACCCGTTCGGCAAATAAGATTTCTTCAACGCGTTCGGCACGAGTAATCAAAGCTGTACAATAATTAAAAATTATTTTTTTAAACCCACGGCTTTCTTTTTGAGTGAAGGTTATATCTCTAGCTAAAAACAAAAGATTATAATCATTTAAAGAGGCCAATCTTTCATCAGTCAAAGTCTTATTTAAAAGCTCTGTTTTTATTTCTTTACTCAATGAATGATTGCTTTGATGATGAGTTGCGAAATATCTTTTTAGCAAATGACCGAGATTTTGATTGTCTAGAGTTAAGATGTATTTATTAAAGATATCCATTTATGTCTCCTAATAGTAAAACTTTATCAAATCGTCATTACAACTATTAATTTACTACAAGTTAAATATAAACTAATAGAAGAAAATAAAATACATAAAAAAATGCAATAATCTCGCGACTATTGCATTACTAATTTCCCTAAAAATTATAATTTATCAATGATATCTTTACGCTTAGAAGCGTATTCTTCATCAGTGATCATACCTTTTTCGTGTAAGTCTTTAATTTTAGCTAATTTTTCCTCAACTGTGGCTTTTTCTTCTTTTTGTTCAGGTAATGGTTTATCTTCTTTTTCTTCTGGTCTAACTGGATGCTCTGGAGCAAATGCCTTTTTAAAATCAACACCATATAATTCAACATAAGCTGCTCCGACAAGAGTTGCAATAATCATGAAGACTAAGAAAGCAACTGTAAATCCTGATGCATTAGAACAAAGCATAATCAATGTGACGAATAAGAAGATAAATCCAACTCCTGCGATAATCTTTTCAATCATTGGTTTATCCCATTTCTTCAACATTAATCCAAAAGCAACTGCGCCAATAACTTCAAAGACCATCAACGGGATTGCTGTCCCGCCTAAATCAATTGATCCAAGTGTTGAGAAATGGATGATGACTATCAGTTGTTCAACAAATAGAACTGCTAGATACACGCCTAGTAATAAGCAAGCGAGTTTAATGTCATGTTTTTCCTTAACCTCTTTTTCTTTTATTAATTGCACGAGCATTTTAATAGAGAAAACAAGAACTACTACGCTTAAAGCTAATTCTAAAAGCCAGGCAACAAAACTGCTCCATGTTAAGTCCATGAATTCAAATAAGTCAATAACATCACCAATACTTACTAAACAACTAATGGATAACATGAAAAAAGTAAGAGTTAGTAAGCCAAAAAAGCCTAAAGATAATCCTTTTAAAAGTTTTTTCATTTTGTGTCCCCTTCTTTCCTTTATTTGATTATATTTTAAATTATTTATTGAAAATTTTCAATATCGCAGTTTAGAGGCGATTAGTTATCATTAATATTTCACTTTTTACTTTTCCATAAAGTATAAAGAATATCTTTTAAAACAAGCATGGCATCTAAATCATTAAACTTATATTCGGATTTCAAATTCTCAAGAATCTTATTTATTCTTAATGCATATTTTTCAATATCTATTTGCTTTTTATATTCACCTAAAATTGGGTATTTTTTACTCCAAGCTTTAGTCCAATCAATTTTATTAATTAGATTATCATTTGTATTATTAATAATATTTTGTATTTCAATATATTCTTTATCGTAATCATATAGTTCATCAATAGAAACATTATAAAGATCTGCAAGCTCTTTAAACTGACAAATATTGGGAAGAGTTTCATCGCTTTCCCATTTAGAAATAGTTTGACGAGAAATATTTAATTTTTCTGCTACCTGTTCTTGTGATAATCCAGTCTTTTTTCTCGCAGAAAATAAGCTTTGTCCAATTTTCATAATTATTACCTCAATATAATTATTTTAATTTAGATAGATAAAATAATCTATCGAGATTATTAATCAAAACTGCTCAGAAAATTAACATTTAGAAAAGTTGAATAATTAAAATGGCAATATGTTATTATTAACATAAGGAAGAACTAATAAGAATATGCATAAATTAAGAAAAAAGAAAACAAATCATAATGGTTATAAAAAAATTGAATATATATCAGAAATTAAAAACAAAGATGAAATTATCGATGAAACAGAATCATCAGAAGATCTTTTTACCGATGATGATTTGATTCTTTTTGATGAAATAGATATTTAATATTACATAGATTTCTTAATCTATAACTAATTAATTGATAAATATAACAATTAAGAAAAGTCACAATAAAAAACACTTAGAAAAGTTTTTATTTAACAATTTTAATTTTAGTATCAAAATAAAATAATAGTCCTATTGACACTAAAAAAGTTTTTAAATAAAGTAAATTTAAGGTGATATAATATGCAGCATAATGAACATAATACGCCGATAAATATGCGTCCATATTTTAGAAATATTGGTCTCATAAAAGTCTATGATAGAGATAATAATACTTACTTAGTTGGTGAGATAATTTTTGAAAGATTTGATGATCAGAATTATCAATACATCATTAAGCCGTATTGGAACTGTATTGATAGTCTGCCTAAGGGGTTATTTCAAGGAATTCCAGGGATTAACATGGACTTACGTAAAGAAGCTTATTACCGCGTTAATATGACACCGAGTTTTATTAGTATGCGTACTCCAAGTCAATCTAGAGAAGATGTTGACAATTTGATGAAATCTGTCAACCTTGATTATTATGATAGATTTGAATGGTTATTAAGAAGCGAAATAAAATGCGGTGATGATAATCTTTTAGTCGTGAGAAAATCTTCAAAACCTCAGACAATCAAAGGCTTTGAAAATATCGCTGAATATCACCTTTCTCCAGATGATGTTTTATCAATAGATAGTTTAAGCGATTTTCAAGCAACTAATGCAAGTATAGTTAGAAAAATTTATCAGCTATTGCAGTCGTGGATCAATATTTATATTGAAAGCGAGAATAGATATTTGCAAGATAATGAAAGAAAAGCAATGCTATATTTATTAAGAAATATACTTGTCATTATGGATAGAAACATTAAAACCAACCGCGAAAATGGACGGAAGCAAGCCAAAGCTTTAAAACATTATCGCGGCAGAAAACCAATAAAGGTAGATTATCATCAGTTAAAACAGATTCTCTATGAATTTGAGAATAATTTAATTTCTGAACAAGAAGCAATGCATAGGCTATCAATTAATTCAAGATCAACATTTTATAGAAAGCTAAAGTTAGTACGTAATAATTGCTTGTAGATAAAACTATATAGCTTTCTTTTCACTTAAAATGCATTATGACAATTATAAATTTTAGCAATGCTCTATTATTAGGTTAAAATGTTTAATAAATATTTAATAATAACGTTTTAGATTTCACAAATTTCTTTAGCCTTTTATCAACGCATTTATATAATATGTCAAATGTTTCAAATTTATCACACGAGTAATTTTGATTATGAATAGCATCATTTAACTTTCTAACAATATTTTCTTCATAATGCGCGTAGATAACAACCGCGTATTTATGAATATCTATATCTAAAATTTTATATAAATAATTTTTAATTTATCTTTATTTTTATCCATAACCATAAAATCTTTTTGAAACAAAAAACTACATAGGAAATTTATAGTGAACCCTTAAAGTTGGACTAAATAAAATTAATTTAATATTACATTATTTGTGGATTGATATCTATATGTTATAGGTGTCAATCCATTTAATTTTGTCATAATTCTTTGATTATTGTA
>CALVKD010000043.1 GCA_944332525.1 uncultured Bacilli bacterium
GACACACCTGTTCCCATCCCGAACACAGAAGTTAAGCACCATAGTGGCTATGGTATCGCAAGAGAGAGCGGCAAGTCGCCGGGCTCTTTTTTTTTATGTATATTTACCTATTTAGTTGTGGAAACAATATTCTTTATGTATGATTTATGCATTAAGGGATTTGATATTATGAAAAAACAATTTTTACTTATTTTAACAGCTGCTTTTTTATTTTCTTGTAATGGACCTACTAGCAGCGTAAGCTCCTCAGGTTCTAGTCTGACTTCTGATAGTGCTATTTCTGAAAATTCATCATTAGATTCTGCGCAAAGTGTTTTAGAAAATATTCTCAATCAGTTAAAAACACCAGAGCTTTGCTATGAAGGAACATTGAAATTAACTTATGAAGATAGAACAGAGGTAAGTTTAGGTATTAAGGCTTTGGCTTCATCAGAAAGAAAGTATTTAGAGTATTTTATCGATGGCCAGCCTGTTGATGGTACATTAATTGATTATTACTGCAATAAAGATGGTTTAGCGGTAATAAGGAGCTTGAATCCGTTTACTAATACTATTGACGAAGAAAATGTCGTAGATTCTGAGACAGGAAAAAATGTTGTTTTCGCTGATAATTTTTCACAGCCTTTCTTAAGTTTAGAAGAATCAACTTTGACTTTAGATGGTGACGAAGTATCTGTCGGGCTTGATGATGATTTTAAGAATTCTCTTTCTGGTTTATTAACCGGATATGGGTTTATTAGTAAATCATTAACTATAACACTTGGTGAAGATGGTGGAATTAGTAGTTTATCTCTCGTTAGCGAAGTGATGGTTAGCAATGCTGAGAAGTTTATTGCTACTTTTGATTTTGTTTTAAAAGGCAAAAGTGAAATGGGTATACCTGAACTGACAATCCGTCCCTCTACTGCAGAGGGCGCTGCTTTACAAGAATTATTATCTTCGCTTAAAAATAATAATTATAGTCTTACATCAACTATTACTTATAATAATAACCTGTTAGTTTCAATGGATGAAAAGGTTACTGAAGATGGTTTCATCTATAATATTCCTGGAGCAGGGACTGCTGGAGTATTAAAACTGGATAATCAACAATATGTTGAGGTTATGTTAAATGATAATAAATTGGAAGGCCTTCAAAGACCGGTTACAGGTGTTTATACTGAGCTTTTACCGTCATTTGGCTATTTGGCTGACATGTTTGGTTTTGTAGACGGAAAGTATGTTTTACCGAATATTGAAGGATTATATTATATGGATCTTTATTCAATGCTTCCAGAAAATATAATGTCGTATTCGCTTGGACTTTTCCCAAATCCTGGAACGTTTGCTATTACCTTGACTTCATCTGGAGCAGAATTTACCTATAATTCATATTTGATGTATGGTATTCAAACAGTTGAAGTAGAAGTGAAAACCGTTGTATCTGCAATAGGAACGACAGAATTAGGATATGATATTGAAGATTATCTTCCTTTTGTGAAGAAGCGGCAGCTTGGTTAGATGTTGAAGGCGCGGCAGCTTTGTTAGCTAAAGAGAAGCTCTCAGAAGATATTTTACCATTCATCAATGTTATAAACGGGCGTTGGCAAGTTAGCGAAGATGATAATACATTATCTTTGTTACTTCCTCTTAATCAAGATCCTCGGGAAATTATGGCTTCATACGGCGATAAGCTTAGTGAAAGAGGTTGGAAAAACGAAGGTGTTAATCCGTATGGTCAAGAAAAATGGACTTATCAAGGAAATGAATATCTTTATGAAATTGGGTTAGGAATAGTAAATAGTGACAATAGTTTTGTTATTTATCTTTATGAACCAACAATCTCTTCCTTTACTAATCTATCTTCCTTTATTGAAGCAAATTTCTCGGAAACTTTAAATTATACTTTTAGCGGAACAATGCAGGTTAATAAGTATTTAGTCAATATTGAAACTGAAGAAATTTCAGAAACTCCAATTGATGGCGGAAAGATTTCTTTTGAGCAAAAATTCACTGAAGATGGAGCGACTTTGGCTCTTGACGGAGTTGTTGAAGACGCTTATATCAATACTGAAAATGGATCTGAGCATTATCAGAAAAATGGTGATTCATATCAATTAGTTGATTCTCGCACTGGTGAATATCAACTCTATTATCTCTATACCTTAGGTGATTTAGTCGGCAATATAACATTTGAAGCAACTGGTGAAAATACTTATCAAACAGTTGAATATGATGCGCTTATCTGCTTTGCTGATGCTTTTATGAAGCAACTTGGAAGCGAAAATGATGCATTTCCTGGAGAATCTTTAAAAGTAACATTAAATAGCGATAATACTTTAAAAGTTGAAGGTGTTATTTTTGAAGATTTAGTGGAAGAAGATGAAAATTATTACCTTGTTGAATATGTTTTAGAAGGTAATATTAATAATATTGGATCAACTGAAATTGATTTAACAGCTATAAAATAGTTAATATTATTAAAAATAATAGATAGAAGAAGATAAATTGCCTAGTATTTATCTTCTTTTTGCTATAAAATGTCTATTAGTTTTGGCCCTATTATGCTAAAATTAATTAAACCTAGACAAGGAGGTTTTTTTATGGCAATCGACAAACCAACTCAATATGGTGCGATTAATATTTCACTAGATGCTATTGCTGCAGTTGCAGGCAATGCCGCGGTTCAATGTTATGGAGTTATCGGTGTTACGAATAAGAAGACTTTTTCAGGAAATGTCGATCTGAATAAAACAGATTTCTCTAAAGATGTCATCGTTAGAAAAAATAAGACCAGTACATATGAAATAGACCTCTATATTGTTGTGGCGTATGGTGTAAGAATCACTGAAGTTGTCAGTGAAGTTCAAAAAAAGGTCAAGTATGATCTAGAAATGAAATTCCACCTGAAATTTAAGGCAATTAATGTCTATGTCCAAGGTATTAAAAATATCTAGCGGAGGATTTATATAAATGAAAACTATAAACGGACTTACTTTAAAAGAGATGATTATTTCCGGTGCAAATAATTTATTTAATTGCTATCCAGAAGTTGATGCATTAAACGTCTTCCCGGTTCCTGATGGCGATACCGGAACAAATATGAACTTAACTATTTCTTCCGGCGCTAAGGAAGTTGCAAATAGAAATGATAATAACATTTATAATATTGCAAAAGCTTTTTCTAAAGGCTTATTAATGGGTGCAAGAGGCAATTCCGGTGTTATCTTATCACAGATTTTTAGAGGGTTTGCTGCTGGATTAGAAGGTAAAGAAAAAGTAGATGCTATCGGTTTAGCAGAAGCTTTTATCTCTGGAAAGAATGTAGCTTATAAAGCTGTTATGCGCCCGGTTGAAGGAACAATTTTAACGGTTATTAGAGAAGCTAGTGAAGAACTTAACGATAAAGTTGAAGAGAATATGAGCATTGAAGAATGCTTTGAAATCCTCATCAAACAAGCTAAGATTTCTTTAGCACATACACCTGATTTATTACCGGTTTTAAAAGAAGTCGGCGTTGTCGATAGCGGCGGAACTGGTTTAGTTAAAATCCTTGAAGGTTTCTATTCAGCTTTAAAAGGTAATGTCATTGAAAAGAATATGGCAACTGTTACCGAATCTGCTCCAAATCAAATGGCCGGTGCTGAAGTTGAAGGAGACGAATTTGGATATTGTACAGAATTCTTATTAAGGGTTCCAGAGGATCCTTCTTCACAAGGTAAGAAAGTTTTTGTTGAAAAGCGTTTTGCTTCAGTTTTACAAGCGCATGGTAATTCAATTGTTATCGTCCGCGATGAAGATATTGTCAAAGTCCATGTCCATACTTTAATTCCAGGTTATTTACTTAACTATGCTCAACAATTCGGTGAATTCGTAAAAATTAAAATCGAAAACATGTCCGAGCAGCATACTGAATTAGTCAATCAGGGAAAGGAACCTGGCAAGGAAAAAGAAGATATTAAACAAGAATCCAAGGAATACGGAATTATCGCTGTAGCGTCCGGAAAAGGGCTATCTGATTTATTTAAAGAATACCGCGCGGATTATGTTGTTACTGGCGGACAGACGATGAATCCATCAACTGAAGATTTCGTTGAAGCTATTAAAAAGGTTAATGCGAAAAAAATCTTCATCTTACCAAATAACTCAAATATTATCATGGCAGCCACTCAAGCCTGCGATGTTGCTCCAGAAGGTGTTGAAGTTAAGGTTATTCCGTCAAAAACTATTCCTCAAGGATTGGTCGCTTGTATGATGTTTAATCCTGAAGAAAGCTTTGAACAAAATGTTGAAGATATGACTTCAGCCTTAGAAAGCGTTAAATCCGGTCAAGTTACTAATGCGATTAAGGATACATCGGTCAACGGTGTTGAAATTAAAGAAGGCGAGTATATCGGTATCGTTAATAAAGAAATCGTTTGCTCAACTCCATCAAGAAAAGAAACTTTAGAGAGCATTATCGCTGAAATGGTCGATGATTATTCTTCTATTATCACTTTAATTATCGGTGAAGGTGTTGAAGAAGCCGAAGTCGACGCTATCGTTAAAGAATTGACTGATAAATACGATGAAGTTGAAGTCGATGTTAAACAAGGCGATCAACCAGTTTATCCATTCATGGTCGGTGTTGAATAAAAAAATAAAGCTATGATTAAGTTCATAGCTTTTTCTTTATTCATTAATTTCTGGTGAAGTCTGCGGTTTAATGAAAAGTGCAATATCGCAGATTAAGATGATACCTGCGCTAATTAATATGGTATAGATACCTAAGTGCTCAGATAATAACCCTCCGATAATGGCTCCGA
The DNA here is from genome assembly GCA_944332525.1 of uncultured Bacilli bacterium. GTDB lineage: Bacteria > Bacillota_I > Bacilli_A > RFN20 > CAG-449 > CALVJO01. Next base: position 4,785 of record CALVKD010000043.1, read on the forward strand.
TAAAGAAAAAGATGATAATTAAGAAATAAAATCCGCTTTTATGAAGCATTTTTTTATCGTGATGGACTAAGAACTGACAAAAATATTCTGTTCCCGATCTTAAATTACCGATGCACATCGTTGTCGCTAAACTATTTTCATGAGCTTTTTTAAAGGCTGATACTTGCATTGCGCAGACAAATGATAGAAGCGAGTTAGCTAATATATTTAATTCTGTGCTCATAAAGGCTGCAACGACGAGCAAGACTACTTCTAAAGAAAGAACGATTTGCCTCCAGTGGAGCAGGTGATTATTTTTTAAAAGCGAATGGATTAACTCAGCGATAAATACTCCGATGACAAACGATAAAATTGGAAATAGATAGCGCATAGCATTAGGAAATGAACCATCAACTAAATAATAACCAAGTAAGACGATATTACCTGTTTGGGCATTAGCGAATACATGATCTCTTACGAAGTAAGAATAGGCATCTTGTAATCCTCCAGCGAGAGTTAATCCCAAGATTACAAATTTTGATTCCGACATTTGTTTCATAATAATTTCTTCCTCACTGATAATACTACAAATCAGTTTGTTTTTGAATGAATATATCACCTGAAATGGTATAATGATTCTATGAAATTATTAACCACTTCTAGCAATTTGTTAACTGTTTTAAATCATTTAGGTATTAATTCTAGTGAAGATTTATTAAAATATCTCCCATATCGTTATGAAGATAAAACTTATTCTGATGAGCTTGACTTACTTGATAAAGAAAAGGTGACAATTCTCGGTAAGTTAGTGTCTAATCCAGTTTTAGTAAATAAGGGAAAATTTTCGTTAATTCAATTCTTTTTTATATCTAATCATAATGAGTTTTATCGAGTGAAAATCTTTAATCAGCCATATTTAATGAAGACGCTCACGCTCGGTGAACTTTATTCTGTCAGCGGGACATATTCTCTTAAAGGTAAAGAAATCAATTTAACGTCTTTAAAAAAAGGTGTGATTTCTTCTGAGGAAGCTTTAAGACCTCTTTATCATCTGTTAGAGGGAATTTCGCAAAGCGTATACCGTAATTTAGTTAAAAGAACATTAGAAAAATGCGAAGGCTTAATTAATGATCCAATGATTGATGAATTTAAAAAGAAATACCATCTTTTAGATTATTATCAAGCTTTAAAAATGATTCATTTTCCAAAAAATAAGGAAGAAATACATTTAGCTCTTAGAACATTGAAATACCATGAATGCTTAGCCTTTTCCTTGAAAAATCAAATTTGTCGCGGCGAGAATAAGCGTTTGCCTTTGCAAAAGAAAACTAAAATAGAACTCAAAAAAGTTAATGATTTTATTTTATCTTTGCCTTTTAAATTAACTAAAGATCAAATTTCGGCAATTAGAGAAATTGTTTTAGATATGAATAAAGATGAATTAATGTACCGTTTATTGCAAGGCGATGTCGGAAGCGGTAAGACTTTAGTGGCGATGGCTAGTTTATACGCGAATTATTTACGTCATAACCAAGGTGCATTTATGGTGCCAACTGATTCATTAGCCCGTCAGCAATTTGAAGATATCAAAAAGTATTTTTCGCCTTTTAATATTAAGGTTGACTTATTAATCGGGTCATTATCGTTAAAAGAGAAAAAAGAAATTAAGGAAAAATTAATAAATCATCAAACAGATATCGTAGTCGGAACCCATGCTTTGTTTTCGGAAGATGTCTACTATGATAATTTAGGTTTAGCTATCATTGATGAGCAGCATAAATTCGGGGTCAATCAAAGAAATTTATTAGTTTCTAAAGGCGATAACTGCGATTTGCTTTTAATGTCTGCGACGCCGATTCCTCGGACTTTAGCCATCTCAATCTATGGTGATTTAGATGTTTCTACTTTAGCTTCCTTCCCGCATGAGGAAAGAAAGGTCATCACAGAAATAGTTAGACCGGATTCACCAGAAATTAATTTATTAATTCATGAAATGCTTGAAGCTAATCGGCAAATTTTTATTGTTGCACCTAAAATAAGCGGTGATGATGAAGAAAAATCAGTTATAGCTATTTATGAAAAATATTCTTTGTTATTTCCTAATCAAGTTTTATTACTTCACGGCAAAATGGATAGCGAAGAAAAAGAGAAAATTTTAAAAGATTTTATCGATAAGAAAAAATTAATTCTAGTCGCGACGACGGTTATTGAATTAGGAATAAATGTTTTAAGTGCCGGATTAATGATTATCTACAATGCTTCTTCGTTTGGTTTGGCTTCTCTCCATCAGCTCCGCGGCAGAGTCTCACGCGATGGGCAAAGCGGATATTGCTTGCTAGTTTCAGAAAATGAAGATCCGCGTTTAAGCGTTTTAGTCGATTCTAATGATGGCTTTCATATCGCTGAAGAAGATATGAAAATGCGTGGACCAGGCGATATGATTGGCGTTAGACAAAGCGGGTTTCCTTCTTTTGCAACATTAAATATTGTTGATGATTTCCGCATGTTTGAATGCGCACGAGATGATGCGAAAAAGATTGTGGATAACTTAGTTAATCCATCTTATCAAAAATATTACGCTTTAATTAAGCAAGAACTAGCCACTTCTGCCGTTAATGACGGCTAAATATATTTATTATTAACTTTACTTTTACTATAATTTATTAAAAAGGAGCGATAAAAATGGTTAAACTCGCAGTTGATTTAATGGGTAGTGACAATGGCCCAGAAGCTATTGCCGCTGGTGTCAAAGAATTTTTAAAAAAACATTCAGATGTCGAAATATATGCTTGTGGATCTGAAGAGGCCTTAGCATTGCTTAAAGATGAAAAACATATTCATCCTTATGTTACAAGTCAAGTCGTCCCTATGGAGTCAGGCGCTATGCAGGCAATGCGGATGAAAGACTCTTCAATGATGAAAGTTTTTAATTTATTTGCGGAAGAAAATGTTCAAGCTGGAGTATCCGCTGGCTCTACCGGAGGATTTCTCTCTTTAGCCACTTTAAAGTTAAAATTAATTCCAGGTGTGGAAAGAGCAGCTTTGACATCTCCATTTCCTACATTAACAGGTTCACCATTAGTCGTTCTTGATATTGGAGCTTCTAATGAGAATAATCCTCAGCAACTATATCAATTTGCTAAGATGGGCAGAATTTATTCTCAGACTGTTTTTAATGTTAAGGAACCAAATACTTATCTTCTTTCTAATGGAGTAGAAGAAGGTAAGGGATCACCGGTTGGTAAAGAAGCCTATAAACTATTAAAAGAACATAATTTCCCAGGATTTAAGGGGAATATTGAAGCCCGTGAAGCCTTAAAGGGCGATGCCGATGTTTTAGTTAGTGAAGGATATCCAGGTAATATTTTCTTAAAGTCTAGTGAGGGCGTAGCTAAGATGATGTCAGCGCTTATTAAAAAAGCCTTCCATAAGAATATCTTTACAATGATTGGTTATTTATTCTCTGCAGGCGGATTTAAAGACATGAAGAAATCAATGGACTATAAATCCTATGGCGGAGCGATTTTACTCGGTGTCAACGGCGTTGTAGTTAAAGCACATGGTAATTCAGATGCCTATTCTTTCTCTTGTGCTTTGGAAGTTGCTTATAAGATGACTTCTCATGATATCGTCAATAAAATTAAAGAAGGATTCCAGGATGAACTTTAGAGATATCGCGGAACAATTTAATATTAAGATTAATGATCCTCAACTTTTTCTCGACGCTTTTACGCATTCGTCGTATTCTAATGAGAAAAAGTGCAACGATTATGAAAAAATTGAATTTATTGGTGATGGTGTACTCGATTTAATTATCGCTGATTTGACCTATCATACCTATCCGTCTTTAAGGCAAGGCGAATTAACTAAAATGCGTTCATCTTTGGTATGTTCAGCTTCTTTAGCTAATTACGCTAGAAAATATCATTTTGAGAAGGCGATTAGAATCGGACAGGGTGAATTACATGCCGGGGGGCCAAATCAAAAAATCCTCGAAGATGTTTTTGAAGCCTTTATCGGCGCGGTTTATCTCGATCAAGGTTTTGAATTTGTTAAAAAGTTAATTATTAACATTTTTGAAGATGATATTAAAAACTTCAATTTTGATAATTTAACCGATTATAAATCTAAACTGCAAGAAGATTTACAGTCTAATCACCGCGGCAACATCGTCTATCACGTTATTTCAGAAAAAGGAACAGCGCAAGATAAGATGTTTACTGTCGAAGTAAAGATGATTTTAGAAGACAAAAGTGAAATTCGCTTAGGACAAGGATCCGGCAAAAATAAAAAGATAGCTGAGGAAAATGCCGCGAAAGACGCTATCAGCAAGAAAGCAGGTTAACTATGGGGTTATTTAAATTTCTTAAAGAAAAAATTTTAAAAAAGGATAAAACCGTCCAAGATAAATATGTTACCGGATTAGATAAATCTCGGAAAAATTTTACTTCTAAATTAAAATCTTTAAGCAAAAAATATCAAAAGATTAATGAGGAGTATTTTGAAGAATTAGAGCAGATTTTAATTGAAGCTGATGTCGGAGTTAATTTAACGATGGAAGTTATCGATCAAGTCCGCGATGATGCTACTGCAAAAGGAATTACTAATCCAGATGAAATAAATGAACTCTTAGTCGATAAGATGTTTGTTTCTTATGCTCAGCAAGGTGAAAATATCGTTAATGAAATACAGTTTGCTAAAGAAGGACCAACAGTTTTATTAGTCGTTGGAGTAAACGGAGTCGGTAAGACGACGACGATTGCTAAATTAGCTTACCGCTATCAAAAACAAGGTAAGAAAGTTTTATTAATTGCCGGGGATACTTTTAGGGCTGGAGCAACTGAACAGTTAACTATTTGGGCTCAGCGCTTAGGCTGTGAAATTGTTACCGGTAAAGAAAATCAAGATCCAGCATCAGTTGCTTATGATGGCTGCGTTAAAGCTAAGAAAGATCATATTGATTTAGTTATTTGCGATACTGCAGGTAGATTGCAAAATAAAGCTAATTTAATGAATGAATTAGCAAAAATGAAAAGAGTAATCGCTAAAGAAATACCTTCTGCTCCGCATGAAATTTTCTTAATTATCGATGCTAATACTGGACAAAACGGAGTAATTCAAGCTAAAGCTTTTAAGGAATGCACTTCATTAACCGGCGTAGTTATTACGAAAATGGATGGAACGAGTAAAGGCGGTATTATTTTAGCAATCCGCGATGAATTAGGTGTACCTGTCCGCTTTATCGGCTTAGGCGAAAAGATGGAAGATCTAGAGGAATTTGATTTAGATCAATATCTGTACGGCCTTTGCTTAGGGGGTGAAGAAGAGTGAGCTTTATCGCTTCATTAGTTTTTATCATTTTATTGCAATTAGTTTTGCAAATAGTTTTACAGTTTATTGGAATTACCGGAATTATCGCTGAAATTATTATTAATTTAGTTTTAGCTTTTGTCTTCGCTTATTTCTTATTCTCGGGAAGAGAAAAATTAAAAAATCCCGAATTCCATAAAGCTTTTGCAATCTATTTTGTCGTTTTGATGTTATTTACTTTATTATTTATGTTATTTTAATATGGCTGAGATTGAAAAGAATATTTATTTTAATGAGCTCTTTGATCTCTATCAAGAACTTTTATCTCCACATCAAAGAGAAATTGTCTATCTTTATTACGGATTAAATTTATCTTTAGGTGAAATCGCCGAAGAGAAAAATATTTCTCGTAACGGAGTTTATGATGCTTTGAAAAAAGGAGAAGAAGTCTTAGTTAATTTTGAAGAGAAACTACATCTCTTTCAAAAGAGAAATGAACGAGAAAAAAAGATTTTATCACTAAAAGATAAATTATCGCCTAAAGATTTTAATTTAGTCCAGGAAACGTTAAAGGAGGAATAGTTATGGCTTTTGAATCATTGACTGATAGATTAACCGCGATTATTAAAAAAGTTCGCGGACAATCCTATTTAACTGAAGAAAACATGGCTGATATGCTTAAAGAAATTCGCACAGCATTACTTGAAGCCGATGTTAATTTTAAAGTCGTTAAAGAATTTGTTAATTCCGTTAAAGAAAAAGCTATTGGTGAAAAAGTTTTAACTAAAGTCTCACCGGGACAGATGATTGTTAAAATCGTCCACGATGAAATCGTTGAGCTTTTAGGCGCTGACCAATGCGGGCTCAATTTTGCTCCGCAAGGACGGCCGACAGTTATTATGCTTTGCGGATTACAAGGTACAGGTAAAACTACTACCGCGGGTAAATTAGCGCGTTTATTAAAAAGAAAAATGGCCAAAAAGGTCCTTTTGGTCGCAGGTGACGTCTATCGTCCAGCGGCGATTGATCAATTAAACACCATCTCTAAACAAGTCGGTGTCGATTTCTTCTCGTTAGGTGATAAAGTTAATCCGGTAGAAATTTCTAAACAAGCTGTAAAAAAGGCTGCTGCAGAAAAATATGATGTCGTCATTATCGATACTGCTGGACGTTTGCAAATCGATGAAAAATTAATGGACGAATTAGTTAACATCCAAAGCGAGGTTAAACCTGATGAAGTATTGCTTTTAGTCGATGCTATGTCTGGTCAAGAAGCCGTTAATGTCGCGAAGGCCTTTAATGATAAATTAAAGTTAACCGGCATGATTATGTCGAAACTTGATGGCGACTCTCGTGGCGGCGCGGCTTTATCAATTAAACATTTAACCGGTGTTCCAATTAAATATATCGGTGTCGGTGAAAAACTTGAAGATTTAGAAGTTTTCCATCCAGATCGCATGGCTGATAGAATTCTCGGCATGGGCGATGTCGTTTCCTTAGTTGAAAAAGTTTCTGAAGAAATCGATGAAAAAGAAGCTAAGAAAACTGTTAATAAAATGATGTCGGGCAATTTCACCTTGAATGATATGCTTTCACAACTTGAACAGGTTAAGAAGTTTGCTAATAGCAAATTCTTAAAATTAATTCCAGGTATGTCACAATACGCTAATCAACTTGATACAGAAAAAATGGAAAAGCGGATTAAAGTGATGAAAGCTATTATTGATTCGATGACTCTTGAAGAAAGAGAGCACCCAGAAATCTTAAAAAATTCGCGTAAGATGAGAATTGCTTCTGGCTCTGGTACTTCTAATCAAGAAATCAACCAAGTCTTAAAACAATTTGAAATGATGAAGCAGCAGATGAAGGATTTACCAAATATGATGAAATCCGGAAAAATGCAAAGCATGATGAATAATTTAAATAATCTCAAAAAATAAAGAGCCGTTTGGAGTTCTAGGATAAAAGTGGACAAGGGTAAAAAACACCCATCCACTTTTTTCTTTGTTATTCTAGTAAAAGGAGGTTTTATAATGCGAACAAAAAAGAAAAATGTAATGCGAACTCCAGAAGAAAAAGAAGC
>CALVKD010000044.1 GCA_944332525.1 uncultured Bacilli bacterium
TTTTGTTTCTCTCCATTTAAGTATCTTTTTACCATTTCAATTTTGAATACTTCTGGATATTTATTGTTTTGCATTTAAAATAGCCTCCTTTTGAGGCTATTCTCTTCTTTATTTCTTTCTTAGTCTACTAGGGCATATCTTTGACGCTTACGGCTATTCTCTTCTTTATTTCTTTCTTAGTCTAGTAGGGCATATCTTTGACGCTTACAAAAAAACGGTACCGAAGTACCGTGAAATTTTTAATGGCGGATCAGACGGGAATCGAACCCGCGATCTTCTCCGTGACAGGGAGACATGTTAACCGCTACACCACTGATCCACGCTGGCGGAGCAAGAGAGATTTGAACTCTCGCACCAGGTTACCCCAGTCTAAGTCCTTAGCAGGGACTCCTCTTCGGCCTCTTGAGTATTGCTCCGTAGCATTTAAGAATATACCATGTCTATGGTAGTCTTGCAAGGTAATAATTTTGTTTTTTTAATATTTATTTGTTAATTAGAGAAGAAAATTTTTGAAGTTTTATAACATGGCAAACACTTTTTTCTCCGCAGACAACGCAATTGTTATCTTTATTGTTTTCCGATAACGGAATTAAGTAAAGATAATTTTCATCTTCTTTCGGAAGGTGAGTTTTACAATAAGGGATTTGCTTTTCGCTTAAGGCTTGATAGCCTATTTTGACCGTCTCTTGATAGATTAATCGATCATTTTGAATTTTTGCCCTTATTAAATAATCCTTTACTTGATTAAGAGGGATTTCTTCAATCTCGCCAGAATATAGATTCTTCATGCGCAAAGAATCTTTTTTAGCCATTTTTTCATTAATTTCTGCAATAACATTAACCGCGATATAATTAGTTAATAAAAACTGTTCTTGGCATTCTTCTTTAGGATTAGCAAAAAACACGGAATTATTATAAATAAGAGATAATTTTTTATAATATTGAGCTACCTCAGATTTTTGATAGTTAACCGAAACTAAAGCAAAATCATTAGTTTCTAGTTTTGAAGAAATTAATTTCTTTTGCTGATATAGGGCAATTAATCCAAAAATAATTTCGTCAGAGAAGTGAATTTTGATTAAGTATTCATCATCTTTTTTCTCAATCTGACCTTTCATAGCTAGATAAGCCTCTGGAAGATAAAGATAGAGATAATATTCATCTTCATTGAGGTTTTTCCCTTGCAGCAAAAATACTCCAGATATATCTTTAATCCATCTTAAGGCATCGCCTAAAAAGGTTAAAATAAATGACCGCGCGGCTAAAAGCGATTTTGAATTATTATATATAGTAATTGAATCTCTTTCACGGATAAAAAAGCTTTCATAGTCTTGACTAAATAAAATATTTTTCGAAAAAGCTTTACGGTTAATTCTTTTCTCTTCTATTTTTTGTTGAAGATAGTCAAAGTAACGTTTTTCGATTTTTAAGAAACTATCTTCAAAGATAATTTCATTTTCAGCTAATAAGTTTTGATAAAAGTATTTCATAAAGTTATTATAACAAAGTCGGCAGAAAAAAACTTATTTTTATTCCATAAAAATATTGATAGTTGCCATAATTATGTCATAATATTAACGCTATGAAAAAGAATTTTATACCTATTACAGATTTAAGAAAAACTAATGAGCTATTAGAACTCATCCATTCTGACGAACCAGTCTTCGTCACTAAAAACGGCTACCTTGAGGCCGTTATCATGTCGGGAGAATGTTACGACGATTTAAACGATTTTTCTATTACTCCAGATAAAGAGAAAGAAAATATTCATATTAATAAGAAAAATTTACCCTATCAGATTCACGACGGATTATTAAATGTCGCCGCATGCTCTTTATCATTAAAGATCGGCGATGTCGATTATAACGTTCAAGAAATCAAAAAGAAAATTTTAGAAGCTCAAGAAAAACATGTCCAAATCATTGCTTTTCCAGAGCTTTGTTTATGCGGTTATACCTGCGGAGATCTTTTTAACCAAGTTTCATTGCTTCAAAAAGTCACTGAAGGATTGAAACAATTAAAAGATTTTTCCAAAGATAAAGATATCCTTTTCTTTGTCGGAGCTCCTTTATCCTTTGAAGATTCTCTCTATAACTGCGCAGTCGCTATTTCTAACGGCTTAATTTTAGCTATCTATCCAAAGCGTTATATTCCTAATTACAAAGAATTCTATGAAGGCAGATATTTTATTCCGTACACAGATGAAAATTCTTTCTTCTCTTTTGACGGACAAGAAATTCCTTTTGGAAACAAGATTCTTTTAATCAATGACGATTATGAACAAGAAATCGTTTCTTGTGAAATTTGCGAAGATGCTTGGGCTAGTCATTCCCCATCTCTTGATGCTGCGAATGCCGGGGCAACTATTCTTTTAAATTTATCCTCTTCAAACGAAACAATTAATAAAGATAAGGTTAGACGCGGTTTAGTAAAAGAAGCCTCAAGAAAATTATGCGGAGCCTATATCTATGTTTCTGCATCATTTGAAGAATCGACAACTGATTTATTATTCTCTGGCCATAATTTAATTTATGAATGCGGAGATAAATTAGGTGAATCACCATTGTTTTATCCTTCAATGTTAATCCAAACTATTGATATTGAACGCATCGTCAACAAACGCCGTTCACAAAATACTTTCTTAAGTGAAAAGAAAAACGGCTTTACAATCGTCCATTATCAAAGCTATCGCGCTGAATGTAACAAATATATTAACCGTAATCTCTCACGTTTTCCATTTGTCTATCACGATTTTGATTTTGAAGAAACTGACTATGAAAAAGTTTTGCAGATGCAGGCATTATCATTAGCCAAGAGATTAAAATCAATCAATTGCCATGTCACAGTTTTAGGCTTATCTGGTGGACTTGATTCTACATTAGCATTATTAGCTATTCATAAAGCTTATGATATTTTAAATTATGATCATAAAGATATTCACGTCTTAACTTTGCCATGCTTTGGAACATCCGAAAGAACTCATGCAAATGCTGTTAAGCTTGCCAAAGCTATGGGTAACTCCTTTAAAGAAATCAATATTTCTGATTCCGTCCGACTTCATTTAAATGATATCGACCACGATGACCACCATTTCGATGTCATCTACGAAAACGCTCAAGCCCGGATGCGGACAATGATTTTAATGGATTACGCTAATAAAGAAAACGGCATCGTCATCGGAACCGGCGATTTATCAGAAATAGCTTTAGGTTGGTCAACTTATAACGGCGATCATATGTCGATGTACGCGATTAATGCCTCTATTCCAAAAACCTTAATCAGAGCGATGTTTGCCCATTTCAGCACATTAAAAGAATACGAAAATATCAAAGATGTCTTATTAGATGTTCTCGATACACCTATTTCTCCAGAACTACTTCCAACTCTCGACGGACAAATTGATCAAAAGACCGAAGAAATCGTTGGACCATACCAATTAAATGATTTCTTCTTATATCACTATATGAGTGAATTCTATTCTCTAAGAAAAGTTTTTGATTTAGCTAAATATGTCTATAAAGATATTTATTCAGTTGATGAAATTAAAAAATGGTTAAAGAATTTTGTTAAGCGATTTTTCTCTTCGCAGTTTAAGCGTTCTTGCATGCCTGACGGAGCTAAAATAACTGCGATATCCTTATCCCCGCGCGGAGATTTACGTCTTCCAAGCGATATAAATTATAAATTTATTCTAGAAGAAATTGATAATTTTAATTAGCCAGTTGAAGCTGGCTTTTTCTTTGCAAGCAAAAAACATTTACAGTTTTCTGCAAATGTTTAGTGATGCTATAGAGTATTATTATTTAGAATAGTCTTGTTTTCTAATTTTTCCATCTTTTTTATGGATGGTGATATTACCGTCTTGGCTATCTGCGAGTTTTTTTGCATAGTCAATCGCTTCTTTTTGAGTATCAAAAGTTTTGATAACTTTCGCACCATTAGCGAATTTGACACACCATTTCTTATCTTCTGCTCTTAAGGAGACATGATAAGTTTTTTTCTTTGCAGCAGCTTTGGTTTCAGCAACAACTTTATCTTCTGGCATATTATTTCCTCCTCAATCTAATTTCTATTATTATTTTAAACAAAAATAAGATATTTGAAAAGATATAAAAACAATTAAAAAAATTAATCTAAGAAAGAAAAAGAAATAAAGAAAATTTATTCAAGAATAATTTAAAATTATTCTTCATCTTCGTGGTTAACTTTGTTAGTTAAGGAAGACGAAGGACGGAAAGAAGGACGTAATTTGCTAGGGATAACGATGGTTTGATTAACGTCGTGAATGCTCTTACGTTCATAAGAATCGATTTTTCTAACTTTAAAAGTTCCAAAGCGAGAAATCTTAACTTCTTCACCCATCGCTAAAGCTTCAGCGATAGCTTCAAAGACGGTGTCGACTGCGGTTGTCGCATCTTTCTTAGTAATTCTAGCTTGATGAATAACTAATTTTATTAAATCTTCTTTTTTCATAATATTGATACCTCTTTATTTAATAATAAAGGTTTTTCTAAATCTTGAGAAGAGTAATTACATTTTAAATCTATCATTTTTTGAAGTTATTTTTTATAATAAAACCATAAGGAGCATTTCCCACATGAACATATTATTATTCCTAACCCCTAAAAAAGATGTCGCCTATCTTTACGATGATTATTCAATCAGGCAAGCTCTTGAAAAAATGGAACATCACCGTTATACGGCAATCCCAATCATCAATAAAAAAGGTGAATATGTCGGAACATTAACCGAAGGTGATATCTTATGGTATTTAAAGAATAATCACTCATTAAATCTCTTTGAAGCAGAAGATGAAAAAATGATTTCAATTCCACGTTATCACGATAATAAAGCCGTCCCAGCGACTTGCGATTTATCCGAAGTCTTCCAGACGGCTATGAATCAAAACTTTATTCCGGTTGTCGATGATGATGGTACTTTTATCGGTATTATCACGAGAAAGAATATCTTCTCGCATTTATCAAAATACTTAAATCAGGATCTAAAATAGATCCTTTTTTATTTGATGACATCTTCTTGATGAACAAGGGAAAGATAATCATATCCCCCGCGGACATTGTAGCAGTCTAATCCCTTTTGCGAGAGAATTCTTAAAGCTAAATATGAACGGACATCGGTCTTGCAATGAAGATAGATTTTTTTACCTTTAGCTAAGGCTTTTACTTCATCAAATCTCTCTCTTAATTCTTGAAGAGGAATATTAATAAAGTTTTTCAAATGCCCATGCTGATATTCTCTTTCCGTACGGACATCAAGCAATAAATTAGCTTCATCAAAATCAATTTCTGAATAATCGATATCTTTTAATAAATTATTTTTCTTATTTTCTAAAACATATCCGAGCATATTTAATAAATCTTTTGCCGAGTTAAACATCGGAGCATACGCGAACGGAATATCGGTTAAGGTTAATAATGGTTTCTTATAATACATCAACGTCGTTAAGACATCGATTTTCTTATCGACATAACCCCCTCCGATTATCTGCGCGCCTAAAAGCTGATATTCATCATCGTAATAAACTTTGATAAACATCTCTTCGGCATCAGGATAATATGACGCGTGATTATAACCGGTGATTAATTCTTCATGGAAAGATATATTTTTAGTTAAAATCTGCTTTTTATTATAGCCAAGCATCGCAATATTTAATGAGAATAATTTTAAAATTGAGCAGGCGTACATGCCGATTCTTTCTTGCGAAGGCAAATTCATGATTTTATCGGCAATCATTCTGCCTTGCTTATTAGCAATCGAAGCTAAAGCGATTTGAGTTTCTTCGCCGAAGATATAATCCTTATAGCAAGTCGCATCGCCTCCGGCATAGATATCCTTTATTGAAGTTTCCCCGTTTTCATTAACCTTGATATAACCGCGTTTATTTCTTTCTATGCTCGAACTTTCTAAAAACGCTGTATCCGGGATATTGCCGACATTAGAAACAACTAAATCACAAGGATATTCACCTTTATCAGTGATAACTCTAAGCGGATTAAGTTCAATACCTTGTACCGACTCTGATGTCTTAATCATTAATCCGCGTTTTAAGCATTCTTTTTGAGCGATTAAAGCAAAATCATTATCAAGCGGTCCAATTATGTGATCAGCTAATTCAATGACCGTCACAGCAATTCCCGCGTTTGTTAAGGCTTCGCTTAATTCCATCCCGATATAGCCTCCGCCGATCATGACGACGCTTTTAATCTTTTCTTTTGCAATCCGCTTTTTTAACGATAAAGCATCATTAACATTTTTTAATTTAACTAAATATGGTGAATCAAAATTTGGCAGCTTTAACATAATCGGCTTTAAGCCCGGCGATAAAACTAAATCATCGTAATTCTCAATATAGGTATCCCCGTCTTTTAAAATAGTTATTTCCTTTTTTTCTGGATTTACAGAAACCACTTCTTCATTAAGGCGAACTTCAATATTATATTTTTCTTTAAAGCTTTCTTTAGTATTAAGCAAAATATCATCGTCTCTTTTAATCTCATCGGCGACAAAATAAGGTAAGCCGCAATTGGCATAAGAAACATATCCGCCTTTTTCAATAATTATTATTTCTCTATTTTCATCTAATCTTCTTAAACGAGCCGCGCAGGAAGCTCCGCAGGCGACACCGCCAACAATAATTGTCTTCATATAAAAAATCTCCTTACCCATATATTAAATGAATAAGGAGATATTGACTAGATAGTTGTATCGTCAGCTACATAAAGTATTTCATCATCGAGATAGATTTTCTTTTTCTCAAGTAAATCATTAACTAGCTGATGAATTCTTTCAGTTAACTTTGCGGATTTATTAAAGCCAAAGTAAGCCGATAAAACTTTGCTTAATTCATTTTCATTCGCGGCATCGCCAGATGATAAGGCGTATAAGACAGCTTTAGTTAATTCCTGAGGCGGAATATAATCAACTTTTCTGGAAGCATTATCTAACGCTGAACGATTTCTTACATAGATCTTCTCTTGATCTTTTAAGGAAATAAATTCTTCAAAGTAATCGTATTTATCATTGTTTTCAAGGATGATTTCATTAATTAAAGAAGATTGTTCATCGCTAATCCGCGTTTGATTAGTAATTTCGCAAAGGCGTTTTTTCAAAAGATAGAGATGCATCGGTGATTCTTTTTGCATAATCTTTTCAATCAGCGTTGCTAATCCTTCTTTATCCTGTAATACCGCGCTGCGGCGTTTTGGTCCTTGATAGAGAACATATGGCACTAAGACATCATCATGCTTAAGCTCTTCGCTCTTCTTTCTTTCAACAGTAATAACTGGTTTATTTTCTATTTCTTGCTGGACATCTTTCTTAGCATCAGCAATATATTCAAGAATCTTTTCTAATTCATTTTTAGTATTTCGATAAAATTCTGGTGAATAGACGTGATATAATCGCCAGCCTAAGGATTTTAAGACATTTCTTCTAATTCTTTCGCGGTCGATGCAGGAATCGAGTTCTTTATACGCTCCGCCATCGCATTCAATACCCAGCGTATATCTGCCGAGCTCTTTATCATAGATAGCTAAATCAATACCGACTTCTTTACCGACATTTCGATCGACTTCATAGCCGTATTCACTAATCTTATCAGCTAAATAATCGACAAATTCATCTTCAATATTTTCATTAACTTTTGTTTTGAAAATAACTCTGTTCTGAGCATATTCTAAGAAGCGTTTTAACGCGGCAACCCCGACAGACGAAGTCTTTGAAAGATTAATGTCATGCGAAGTTATATTAGAGAAGACCTCGCATTTATATTTTGCTCTGGTAATTAAGACATTTAGACGTCTTTCACCGCCTTCTTTATTTAACGGACCAAAGTCCATAGTAATATTGTGTTCTTGGTCATAGCCATAGCCAACGGAAATAAAGATTACATCTCTTTCATCACCTTGAACAGATTCAAGGTTTTTAATAAAGAATGGTTCATCTTTATGCATAGAAGTAAAGAATTCCCGAACTTTATTATCCGTGACTTTCTTTAACTGATTTTCAAATTCTTTATAAATTTCTTCTGACTGCGATAACGAGAAAGAAGCGACACCTAAAGACATCTCTGGATGTAAAGTAGCATGCTCAATAACTGCCTTAACTACAGCTTTTGCTTCTAAGCGGTTAGTTCTCGTTCCACCGCGGTCATAATAAGTATTCTCTAGATAATGGAAGACAAGTCCTTGAGTTGGGTCTCGATCATTAACTGAAGGGAAAACTTTTAAGGTATGATCATAGAATTCGTTATTAGAAATATTAATTAAGGATTGATGGCGGGAGCGGTAGTGCCAAGAAAGCGTCCGCTGCGGAATATTTTTAGAAAGAAGTAATGATAAGATTGATTCCATATTGGAAATATCATAATCTTCATCATCGACATCATCAAATTTATTAGTCATCGTATCAAAGAAAGTCGTCGGAGGTAATTGTTTAGAATCGCCGACAACAACGATTTGTTTAGCTCTTAATAAGGCACCGAAAGCTTCAACCGGACGGACTTGGGAAGCTTCATCGAAAACGACTAAATCAAAAGTAACTTTATTAGGATCGAGGAAGTTAGCTACCGAAATCGGTGACATCATGAAAACCGGTTTAATTCTCTTAATTGTCTCGCTAGTTTTGGCAATTAACTTTCTAATCGGCATCTGATTACGCTTCTTTTGTAGTTCGCGGCGGATGACATTCATATCCTTTCCGTTATCGGAAAGACGCGGCATATTATCATAATGAATTTTTAAAATATGCTTAATATTTTCCACCATCATCTTATTATCTAATTCTTTAAACAAATCGACATTTCTATCCATGCGGAATTTCTTAACATTATTTAAATCTGGATATGCTTTATATTCTTTTTCAATTAACATATCAAAATAATGCACCGCTAAGATTTCTGGTAAGTATTCAAATTTATTATTGTTATTCGCATAATCAAGCAAATCTTTCATGCCGAGATTTTTAAACTCTTCGTTTAATGCGTTATATCTAGTTAATTCAAGAATGCTATCAATATTAGTTCTCCACTGCGTAACAACTTTTCTTAATTCTGTGAAAGTGTAATCGTTATACCAGCTATGATAACCAAATTTCATCACATCATCAAACTTCGTTGATGTAATAAAATCATTAAGTTTATTTACAAAGTTATCTTTTTGCTCGATAAAGGAATCTTTTAATTCGACAAGCTTTTCAATCTTTTCTTCATCTTGGATAACTTGACGTGATTGAGGAATAATCGCATATTCATAAATTAATGATAAAAATTCTTTTGCAATATCGATATTTCTAGTAACTTCACCCCACGGGGTATCATAAATACCTTTATATGAACTCGCGAAAAGATAACGGAGATAATCATCATTAGCATTTAATATCTGCATATCTTTAGCGTGCTCATAATAAAGCTGATATTTATTCTTTTCGTTTTTATAGTTAACTAAATAAGTTCTTAAGAAGTTAATTAAAGCTGTTTCTTTTTTTCTCTTAAAGTAGCCAAGCGAAAGATATTTTTCATAAGCTTTAATAAAGTCATCGACTTCATCAAATTTTTCTTTTACATAATCTTCTCCGTGGTCATTTAAAAACTCTTGAGCTTTTTTCGAACGGTCAATTAAATCTAAAACATTTTTCTTATCTTCATAGATTGTTGGATCCATGCAGTTGATTGATCCGAGCTTTTTATATTTAACAATCGCATCAATTGAAGCGATGTATCTACCTGTTTCAAATAAGGTATTACAGGTTTTATTATTAAAAATTGAACCGATTTCGTTAAAAGTCGCGATTAAATTATTTAAAGCATCATCAAGATCATTAAGCTTTTCCTTAATCGCTACTTGTTCATAAGGCTGGCAGGACGTTAACATCACTCCGTAAAGAGGATGTTTTTCTACTTTGCCAATATTTTTTAAAGCATCGACATATTCTCTAGTGATTTCTTCTCTTTTTCGGTAATCTTCTTCTGTCCAAGTCTCAATATGCGGGAATTTAAGTTTAGGCACCCGAACATTTTCTTGATCGAGTTTATCTTTAACTTTTAAAGATTCACCATAGATATTGACCAATGATGAAGTCGTATCATCAAGATGGGTATTAACTAAATGCTGATAGCCGTTTAACGACTGTTTGATATCTTGATAACGCTTGACAAGCAAGGTATCATCATCAACTTTTGGTTCACCGAGATTTAAAGTTTTTTCAATCGATTTTAAAACTTCTTTTTTATTCGTCATCTGCGAATGTAACTCTAAAACCAAATCGCCTAATCCAACATTTTCTAATCTTCTTTTAACGACATCTAATGCCGCTTTCTTTTCGGCGATAAATAATACAGATTTTTTATGAGCGACTGAAGAAGCGATAATATTAGTAATGGTTTGCGATTTACCGGTTCCTGGAGGTCCTTGGATAACCATGTTCATCCCGTTATTTATATCGTAGATAACTTCGCTTTGCGAAGAATCAGCATCGACGACATTAAAAAGTTCTTCTGGTTCACTAATTGCATTAATATCAATATCTTTATTTTCTTTATCATCAAAATTAGTGATAAAGAGTTTTTTCATTAAAGGTGAATTAAATTTATTTTTCTTATCAAGCCAAAGCGATAAATCTAAATCTTTATACATCAAGAATTTAGCATAAGAAAAGAAATCAAGCGCACCAGAAGTCGTTTCAACTTCCCAAGATGAAAAACTTGAATGAGCGATTTGATCATCGACATAACGGAAATAACGGTTGATATTCTTAATATCGTCATCTTCATCTTTTTCAATATTGATGCCGAATTCTGTTTGAAGTTTAGTAATCAAAGAAATATTATAACGGATTTCTTCATCGGAGTAAGTGATGAAATAACGGTCGACATTTTCTTGTTTATTAATTTCTACCGGCACTAAGATTAAAGGAGCCCGGTAGTAATTCTCATCAGAATCATTTTCTTTCCACTTTAAAAATCCTAAGGCGAGGAATAAGATATTCGCACCTTTTTCCTCTAAGTATAACTTGCTAGTTCTAAAGGTTTTAACTAAACGCCTTCTTAATTCTTTCTCGTCGAGATTAACTGTTAACTTACTCGGTAAATTTGATTCTTCTCGAGTAAAAGAAACATTCTTCCCATCACCGACTAAATAATCAAAAACATCGCTAGCGTTTAGTGAAGAAAACTCTAAGCCCATGCCTTTTCTTAACTTAAAATTAAGTAATGGGTTTTTTAAAGATAAATCGAGCAATTCACGCCTTGCTAAATTAAATTTTTCTGCCAAGTTATCCATCTTGCTACCCCTTTAAACTAATAAAGATTATAGCATGAAGCATCTAAGTTTTCATTTATTTGCCGCGATTTTATTTTTTTGAGCAAAAGAAAAACCAGCGTCTGCTGGCTATTCTTCATTAGTTAAAAAGTCGGATTCATCATAGCTTTTATCATCAACTGGTTCAAGCCATTCATTTGACGCACCTTCAGCAGGTATCTCAATTGCTAAATGCGAAAAATAGCAATTACCTTTCGCGCCATGCCAGTGCTTAACTTCTGAAGCGATATAAACAATATCACCTGGTTGAAGGTGACGCGGAGCCTTACCTTCTTCTTGGTAAATACCTTCTCCGTCTACACAGATAAGAATTTGACCGCCTTTATGATGGATATGATAATTATTCCGGCAACGAGGTGAGAAGGTAACATTAGCAATCGTCACACCTTGAGTATTTAACATTTTTAAATAACTTTTACCGATAAAGTATTTTTCATAAGCTTTATTCTCTTCACCTAAGCCGAATAAAGGCTTGCTTTTATCATCATCACCATAGATCTCTTTTAATCTAGGTAAGACTGCCCAAGCATTTGGCCAGCCGACATAAAAAGCGATATGAGTAATAATCTCTGCTATTTCATCAAGCGAAACCCCGTTATTCTTAGCATTAGTTAAATGGTAAGTTAATGAGCTATCAATAATCCCTTTAGCAATTAAGCTAACAACCGTGATAATGCATCTCGTCTTTAAAGATAATCTGCCAGTTCTCGACCAAACTTCACCAAATAAAATATCGTCGTTAAGTTCAGCAAATTTATCAGCGACACCGGTTAACTGTTTTCTTCCTGCTGTTTGTTTCATTTTAAAGTCCTTTCTCCTCTGCTAACTTTTCATAGTTATCAATTTTATAATTAAGTAAATTTAAAGATGACTGTAAATCGGAAATTTTATTAATAATAATTTCTCTTTGTTTAATTAATAATTCTTTTCTTTTAACAATTGTTTCGTCACCTGCAGCATATAAATCCATGTACTCTTTAAGAAATTCTAAAGATAAACCGGCTTTACGCATGCAGAGAATAAACTCAATTGTTCTGAGATTAAGAGCATCATAATTCCGGATACCATTTTTTCTTTTAACATCTCTGATCAATCCGATTTTTTCATAATATCTCAAGGTATCAATTGAGATAGCATATTTTACGCTAACTTCTGATATTGTCACAAAATCACCTCAATGACATTTTATTATCTAGAGTTAACTCTAGGTCAAGATAAAAAATAAATATTTTTCTCTTGCATTATTGATTTAAATAATTATATAATACTTAAGCAGTCGCGGCCTTGGCGGAATTGGTAGACGCGTACGTTTGAGGGGCGTATAGGGCAACCTGTATGAGTTCAAGTCTCATAGGCCGCACCATCTTATAACTAACATTTTGATACAAAGCAAGGGTGTCAAAATTTACGATATTTGCTCGAGAAATCGGGCATTTTTTTATTTTTGGCGTTTTGCTAGTAGATATAAATTGGTTCGAACCTATGAATTTTCTAATTTTAGTCCTACTAGCTAAACGATACGCTTACTAGAGAAACGTTAGGCTACTAGAAAAACGAAACCCTACTAGATAGATGACACCCCCTAAAAAATGAAAATATGACCGAAATAAATGCCTTTTGAAGTTCTAAAGACTTTGAGAGGTGTTTATAAATGATTAAAGTTATAGAACTTTTTGCAGGAATAGGAAGCCAAAGAGAAGCATTAAAAAGGGCTAATATAGAACACGAAATAGTGGCTATTAGTGAAAATGATAAATACGCAAGTAGAGTTTATGAGTTACTTCATGGTTCAACCAATAATTTAGGTGATATAAGAGGAATAGAAAGATTACCTAAAGCTGATTTATGGACTTATTCATTTCCTTGCACTGATATTAGTTTAGCAGGGAAAATGAAAGGATTTGATAAAGGAAGTGGTACACATTCATCGCTTTTATGGGAAGTTCAAAGACTGCTTGAAGTAGCAAAGAAAAATGATGAACTTCCTAAATCTTTATTGATGGAAAACGTGAAGAACATAGTATCGAAGAAATTCATGCCATTATTTCAGATTTGGTTAGACTATCTAGATTCGTTAGGCTATAAAAATTTCTACAAGATTCTTAACGCTAAAGACTATGGCATTCCTCAAAATCGAGAGCGATGTTTCATGATTTCTATTAGAGATAAGGATGCACACTACGAATTCCCTAAACCTACTCCTTTAACAAAAAAGCTTGCAGAACTATTAGAAAATTATGTAGATGAGAAATATTTTCTAAGCAAGAAACTCATCACTTGCTTTACTGATATGAAAGATAGGCACGGGCTCATTCGTGGATTGAGATTTAGACCAAAATATATGAATGAAACCGACTATGCTTTTGCCATAACGACCCACGCCGGCTACAGGCCAACAGATAATTACATTATTGTTCCCCAAGCAACCAAGGAAGGCTATGCATTAGCTGAAGTAGGTGATGGAGTCTATACAAATAGATGTCCATCAAAAAGGGGAGTGGTTCAAAAATCGATGATTCCAACTATCAAAACATCGGTAACTGATATAGGAGTAGTCGTAGATGATAAGGATGAACTTATATCCATTAGAAGACTAACTCCTAGAGAATG
>CALVKD010000045.1 GCA_944332525.1 uncultured Bacilli bacterium
CATCGATCTGCTCATCCAAAGCGGCGTGAAAAAGATCGTTATGATCAGCTGCGATCCCGCCACACTCGCGCGCGACATCGGCATCCTGACGGGCGCACTGGTCGACCGGGATGGGGCACTCGTCAAGGCGGAACGGCCTGCCGGCGACTATCGCCTGGTCACCGTCGAGCCGTTCGATATGTTCCCGCAGACCAAACATGTAGAGACGCTGGTGATGTTGGAACGAAAAAATCCATAAAAACTGCAATTTTTAAGGCTGAAAACGATACTTTTCAGCCTTTTTTCTTGCTTTTTAGTTTTCATATCCAAATCTGACAGTCAACTTCATTGTCTGCTTTGCAATGCAAGAACAGGCATTTTTTGACTCGCCTAGTTTGCTTGGATATGACAGAAGAAATTCAGGTAGTTTGCTTGGATATGTGAAAAACGACAGGTAGTGTTCGCAAGAAAAGATACTTTCAATTTTTCCGTTAATTTGGACTTGAAATCCGATTTAACGGATATTTCTACAGAATACATATGAAAAAATGGATATAAAACCACATTTTTGGCACGAATAATATCAAAGTAGATAATGTTGACAGAAATAGGTAGGGTTATTTCTTTCTTTTCTAGGTGATGATACGCAGGATGTAAATAAGATTTTATAGTAGGAGTTTGAAAGCAAAATTTGTAAGCATTGCATGATTTTTGCCGTATTGTTCTGAAAATGGCAATATTTTGTAACTATTTAAGAACCAAGGCCAATATTGATTTTCTATTAAATTTTATATGTAAAAAAGTATTGTTTTTGTGATTTATACACGTTGACTGTTGCACGGTAAAGATGGTATAATTATATAAAATCAAGCAGACTCTGTAAGGGAGAGTGATTATATGTCTAATTTAAAGTTAACATCATATTCAGATGGTTTTGGAATATTTCACAAGGTATCGGAAGAAGAGTTTGATGTGACGAATAAGAATTATCTTCGAATGTTTATGTTGAATACGGAAAATAAATTATTTAACTATGATGAACTATATGAGTTTATACTGCCAAATATTACTCAATATGTATTTTCGCGTAAAAAACTTTTAGAGATAGAAAGCGATCCTGGGAAACAAAGAACCATTATTTTGGATGCATTATCGCATTTGAGATCAATAAAAAATAACGCTGATAAAGGTGCTGGCGGTGAATTAGGTGAAATATTATTATACTTATTTTTAGAGCAAGATTTGAATGCGCCTAAATTATTTAGTAAAGTGGAATTAAAAACAAATTCTGAAGATTATATTAAAGGAAGTGATGGTATTCATTTTAAATTTCGTACTAACAAGAATGGGATTAAAATTTTGCAACTTGTTATAGGTGAGGCAAAAATTAAAAACAAATTAGATGATGCTATTGATGAGGCATTTGATTCTATTAATAAGTATTTATCTGGAAATATACAGGACAGAAATTTATTGGACACACATCTTATGGATCAGCTTGTTGATAAAGATGAGGCGACACTTATTAAAGAATATATAACAGCAATTCCAAGAAAAAAGAAGGAAACAATTTTTGGTATATTTATAGGCTATAGCATTAATTATTCTGGAGTTGATGATACAAACGATGAGTATGATAGGAAAGTGATAGAAGAGAATATTGCACAAGTTCTTAATTATAAGGATTATATTATTGAGAAAATAAATAGGCATCATGTCAGCAATTATGAGTTTAACTTTTATTTTTTGCCTTTTCATAATGCGGCACGTGATCGTAAAGTTATTATGCAATCATTAACTAATGGAAAAGCTAAATTGGAATGGGGAGAAATAAAGAATGGATAAGCACACTTTATCGTATTATTTATTGCATGATATAGATTATGACGAATTTTTACAACGGAAATATGAAGAGCTTTTAGCAGTTTATACAAAATCATTATTTTTTAATATAAATATAGATTATGACGATGAATATAAAAAATTGCTTCGTTATGCCGATATGTTATCTTTATCGGATAAAGAGAAGCATCAAAATTTAGCGCAGCAAATAGTTATTTTACTTGCCAATTTATTTCCGCATGAGGATGAAATTGATTATTTCAAGCGCAATATCTATACTAACGTTTCAAATTTTGTTTCTGCAAGCATTATTGATAAGGGTGAAGAAAAATATAGGGAAGATGATCTATTAAGAAATATTGAAGTAGAAGTGCATAAGATAGGGAACACCGTACCTGATACTAATAAACAGTTTTTTGATACACAACGTACAGTGTTAAACGGAATAGAACATAATCAATTTTATAGTTTTTCTGCACCTACATCAATGGGCAAAACGTTTGTCATTACTAATTTTATTCGGAATAAAATCAAGAGTGGTAGTAAAGAAAATTTTGTTATAATAGTGCCTACACGTGCATTGCTTTCTGAAATTGCTAATAAGATCATTGAAGAGTTTGCAGATATTTTGGGTAAAGGCAAGCATAAAGTCATAACAGCGATTGAATCATTACAAAACGATGAGAACTTTGTTGCTGTTTTAACTCCAGAGAGGTTATATTATGCTCTTTTAAAACAACCAACGATAACGTTAGACTATATTTTTATTGATGAAGCGCATAAAATTTCAGATAAAGATAAACGAAGCGTTGTTTACTATAAAATACTGGATATGTTAAAAATTCGTGACAATACACACATATATTTTTCTTCTCCAGTTATACCGAATCCAGACATATATCTTGAGTTAACCAATTATTATTCTCTTTCCGATAATTATGCAAAAGGACAAGCTTTTGAATTCTCTCCGGTGATTCAAAATAAAATTTGCATAGACTTCTATAACAAAAAAATCGGAATTGTGAATAATTTATCAAAGGAAAATGTCTTTTGTGCTAATTTGCCCGCTGAGTTTACTGATAAAATGTCAGTGTTGATGGCTATTGGAAAAAATAAGCGTAATCTTATTTATGTTTCTTCGGCTCATAAGGCTATAAATTATGCAATACAATTAAGTAATAAAGATTTAGACATCGGAGTTGATGAGGATAGGGAAGAGCTCAATGCGGTTGCAAAACTTATCGAACAAAAAATACATAAAGAATATTATTTAGCGGATATGTTAAGAAAAGGTGTAGCATATCATATTGGAGCATTACCTGCAGAAATTAGAGCATGCATTGAGAAATTGATTAGAAAAGGCATAGTACGGTTTTGCTTTTGCACAAGTACATTATTGGAAGGAGTTAACGTACCTGTAGATAATTTATTTATATTTGACCATAAAAAAGCGCGCGAAAAAATGTCGGAAGTTGATGCTTTTAATCTTATGGGGCGTGCTGGAAGAGTCTCTCTTAATGAATACGGCAACGTTTTTCTGTTTGTAGGAGATAGCCTTACACAGTGTTATTATAATGAAGTGTTATTAAAACCATTACCTAATCAAACATTACTTCCGACAAAGGCTTTGAAACAAAGCACAAAGCGATATATTGTTGAAATACTTCTTAAAGGAAGAACTAATCTATTATTAGACGGAGAAAAAAATTCTGATCATGGGTTTAATGAAGTTACATACGAATATGCGGCTAAATGTCTTAATATGTTATTACATGATATATGCAATCAAAACGATAGTTATATTGTAAGAGATTTTCGTAAAGATAAAGTCTTATCTCCACAAAATATTATTGAAATAAGAAATAAATTTGGTTCCATTGTTGATAAAGACGATGATATTAATTTATCCGCACGACAAAAGGAGTCGTTATATAAAGCTGTTAGAGAAAGAAATCTTAATTATCCCAAAACATTTGATTATAATGCGTGTTTGAGATTTTTAGAGCAATTATCATCAATTCTTGAATGGAATATATATGAAAAGGATTCATTGGGAAAAGGCAATAGTATTAGATATTATAGTGTTATTCTAACTCAATGGATGCAAAGTAGTGGATTGCATGAAATAGTACGTGGAGCTATAGAACATTATCAACAGAAAGGCGGAAGCTTAGTTTCTTACGATCCGAATTATCATTTAGAACGATATAATAATTCTACCAAGCATAAAAATCAAGTGATAAATGAAGTAATGATAGATTTAGAAAAAATTATTAATTATAAACTTTTAATGTATTTCCTGCGTTTGTCAGAAGCTATAGTGAAAATACATGGTAAACCTGCATTAGAAAATGATTGGTATGAATATGTGGAATATGGCACTTGTAATAAGACGGTTATTCTTTTGCAAAAATATGGCTTTCTGCGAGAGGATGCTCTTTTATTATCAAGATCTGATTTTAGTACCTATATTCAAGTAACAAATGAATCAATTAGAATAAATGTTGACATTTTTAAAATAGCTTCTGAGAGTTTATGCGAAAGTTTAAGAGTGGTAAGGATTAATTATCCAGAAATTTTTGTGGATTAAAATACTATCGAATTATTTGTATGTACGTTAAGAAATGTCGAAGCGAAAGCTTCTGCCTCGATTGAACATATCGAAAAACCGTAACCAATGCATTAAAGCCACATATCTAGGTATGACATACGGCACACGTCGAGACGCTCGCGGTGCTCGAAAAGAGAAAATAAATTCGATTTTTGTCAGTCACAACATTGATCGAGCAGCAGAGATCATACAAAAGGCACTTAGCTTTTTATACCGACAAGCAAAACAAACACGTCATCGGTTTTCGCCGTCCCCATCGGGCGGCGGCTTCAATGTGTACGATCTTACGATCATAAAGAGTCCTATGCCCGAGATCAGCAAAGCCACTGCTGCGCCCGTTATATTGTTTGCAAACGCGTTTTGCGCACTCCCGAACGCCTGGATCATCGCGACCTGCAA
>CALVKD010000046.1 GCA_944332525.1 uncultured Bacilli bacterium
TATTGTTTAGCTAACATCATTAACTCTCTACCACGATGATCGTATTCATTGTCACTTATTAGATTGTCATTGAACCGATAGTAGATAGCAGCCATAACTAAGATTTGATTTTCTCGTCTATTGATTAACGATAATATTTCTTCATTCATCGTATCACCTCATAAGTAATATAGTTGTGAATTTATTTTTCTTATATAAAAAAGAGAGTGATTATTCACTCTCGTAGTATTGTTTAGCTAGAATTTTTTTGTTCTGTTTAAGTGATTCTTTAACATCAATGATTGATTGATTTGAACTTCCTCTGAATCGTAATTTAGGTGAGTAAAGTTCATCTACATATAAACCATCAACTAGAATGTCTGTATAATTTAAAATTTCAAAGTTAATTACATCTTCAAATGAATATCCAGTGTAAATCCATAAATCTTTTTCATCACTAAATCTCTGTTTAAATTCCCTAGCTAATTGTGTTGTTTCTTCAATGTTATAGGATGCTAAGGGTGATCCACCTAGTAAAGTTAAACCTCTGTAATACGTTTTTTCTAATTCTTTAAACAGCTTTTCCTTCACCTCTGATGTGAAGGTTTTACCGTAGTTAGGATTCCACGATTCAGGGTTACTGCAATTCTTACAGTGAAATGGACATCCTGATACAAATAAAGCCACCCTTATACCTATACCGTTTGATGTGCAATTTGTTTTGATTTTAGCATAATTCAATTCCATCAACTCCTTACTTATAATATGTCGTTAACATAAAATTTCTTATTTAAAAAAAGAGGGATTAATCCCTCTTATAATTCAGTATCATCAAGATGTAACACACGCTCTTTTATCTCTTGCGTTCTACCTTTATTCCAAAAATTCCCACCTAAATAACCACAAGTACGTCTTACGACATTCATTTTATCTTTATTTCTATTATTACAGTTAGGACAATACCATTCTAACTCATCATCGATTAAAATTTCACCATCATAACCACACTCATGACAGTAATCAGACTTAGTGTTAATCTCACAATACTGGATGTTATCGTAAATAAATTTGATAATTGCTATAATAGCATCTTGATTATGGGTTAAATTAGAACTTTCTACATATGAGATAGCACCACCCGATGATATTTTTTGGAATTGCGATTCAAATTTCATCTTACTAAATGCATCAATTTCTTCTTGAACGTTTACATGATATGAGTTTGTAATGTAAAGTTTATCTGTCACACCATCAATAACACCGAAGCGTTTTTTCAAACATCTAGCAAATTTATAAGTCGTGCTTTCTAATGGGGTAGCATACAAACCAAAAGCATAACCTGTTTCCTTTTTCCATTCATCACATCGATTTCTTAAATGAGTCATAACCTTAATTGCTAACCTTTCACCATTCTCAGTTGTGTGTGACTCACCGATCAATGACATAATACACTCATATAACCCTGCATAACCCAACGAAATAGTACATTTACCACTTTCAATTACTTTATCTAGTGTTTCATCTTTAGTTAATCGAGCGATACCGCCATGTTGCCAGTGAATAGGTGAAATAGAAGAAGGTGTTCCTTTAAGTAATTCAATGCGATGTAATAATGCTTCTTTACATAATTCAAGTCGTTCATCCAAGATATTAAAAAACGAATCAATATCACCTTTAGAACTTAACCCTACGTCAACTAAATTCAATGTTACAACTCCTAGATTTTGTCTACCATACCATTCGTACTTTCCGGTTTCAGGATTAATCCAATTAGAAAGGAAGCTACGACATCCCATAGCACCAAACACTTCACCATCGTAATGTTCTTTCATGATTTTAGCTGAGATATAATCAGGTACTAATCGTTTAGCGGTACATTCGGCAGCTAATTTAGTTAGATAAAAATAATCTGAATCTTCATGTATATTATTTTCATCTAATGTATATATAAGTTTGGGGAACGTAGGACTTGTGTAAACACCTACCTCATTTTTAGTACCTTTAATTCGTTGTTTTAAAATTTCCTTAATGATTAATGCGTTTTCTTCAATATAATCTATTTCTTCATCTAAGTACATGAAGATCCTAACAAAAGGTGTCTGACCGTTAGATGAAGAAATAGTATTAATTTGATATTGAATTGTTTGCACACCTGCTTCAATTTCTTTTTTTAATAATTTATCAACTGTTTCATTAAGGATAACTTCATCAGTAATTGTATCTTTTAATAGTGTGTAGTAACGTTGTTTTGATTTACGTACATAAGGTGCTAAGTGAGATGTTGTAATCGTCTGTCCACCAAATTGTCCACTAGCGATGGCTGCGATTACCTGTGTTGCGATAGTACAAGCTGTTAAGAATGAATTAGGAGTGTCAATCATTGTACCGTTAATTACCGTTCCATTAGTCAACATATCCTTTAAGTTAACTAAACAACAATTTGGTATCGGTTGTAAAGTATAATCCATATCGTGCCAGTGAATGATACCCTCATCATGAGCCTGTACGATATGAGTGGGGATGAGTAATCGTCTTGAAATATCTTTTGAAATTTCACCTGCAATTAAATCACGTTGTGTTGATGCAGTCTTAGCATCCTTATTTGAATTTTCCATGATTGCTTCTTCGTTGACACCACGAACCAAAGATAATATGGATTCATCTGTTGTATTTGTTTTACGTTTAAATGCTTGTACTGCTTTATATTCTGTGTATGCTTTAGCCGTTAAACTATCACCTAATTCAATTAACGAATTATAAACATAATCTTCGATTTCATAGATCGTACTTTTGTCTTTTAAATCAAACATGGATGAATCGGTAATATCTCTAGCTAAAATATCATTGACAATACCACTTCCATGTTTCATGGCTTTCATGATAGCATTATAAATCTTCTCTTTATTGAAATCAACTTCCGTACCATCACGTTTAATTACTTTTTTTATCACATATATCTATCCTTTCATATTGAACTTAAAACAATGTCAACTAACTGATTAGCGTTGAAACCACTATTATTGAATACAGTTACATCAATACCCTTCTCTCTCAACTCATCAGCAATTAGAAGATATTGTCGTTGTTGCTTTAAAGCCTCCTCTGTTGAATGATTTACGTATTGAAACTTATTTCGTTTATCAAATCTACTCTCAAAATCAGCAGGATTACTGGATAAAATGAATACTTTAACCTCATAAAACAGTGATAATGTCTTTAATC
>CALVKD010000047.1 GCA_944332525.1 uncultured Bacilli bacterium
TTAATCCTAATCCCTCTTCACAATATAATCTAATTATTTCTTTTTTGTCTTTTAAACTTAGTTTCATATAAAAAACCCCTTCAGCTTTTCCGATGTTACTCGGTCCAACTTTTGGGGTTAATTACAATTAAACCTACTTCTTTTTATTTTTTCTAATCTTATTAGCTATTTTATCAATATCTTTAGCAAAACATTTTTTATTGCATCCAAAACAATCTTCACATCCCGAACGCTTTTTTAAAAATGAATAGTAAAAGCATAGGGCAAAAATAATGATAATAATTATTAAGATAATAATAGATACTATAATCCCTATCATATTATTAACATCACCAATGTTCCGATTCCGTTGATTAATGAGGCTAAAACATAAGCGAGTAAAGTTTGATAAGCAATTGCTTTAAACATAGCTTTCTTTGAATTTAGTTCCTTTCGCATCGCGCTGATAGCGCCTAAGCATGGAGCTGAGAATAAGCAAAATACCATAAAGGCATAACCATTTACACCATTAAAGAAGGAAAAAATCCTACTATTAGCAAAAATTAATGATCCATTAGAAGCATTATCCGCTAATCCAGCGATAACCGCCATTGTTGAGACTATTTGTTCTTTAGCGACAATTCCTAGTAAAGCTGAAACAGTCGCTGCCCATGAAAGATGACCGATAACTGGATAGAAGATATAAGCGAGTATTGAACCTATTGAAGCTAAAATAGAATTTTCAATATCGACTCCATATTGGAATGTCCAAGAGAAAGAAGTCAAAAACCAAACAATGACCGAGCAGACAAAGATGATGGTTCCAGCTCTTTTAATAAATGACCAAACCTTTTCTGCTACATCGCGGGTAACATAACGAAACGATGGTTTCTTATATTCAGGAAGTTCCAAAATATAATGTTCAGTTTCATCTTTCATATATACTTTTTTAAATAAAATAGCTGATAAAAGAATGATGATTATAGCTAAAAAATATAATGATACTGAAGCTAACCAAGCTAATGACCCGAAAAAGAATGTCGTAAATAAAGTTATGACAGGTAACTTAGCTGAACAAGGTATAAAAGGAGTTAATAAGATAGTTACCTTTTTTTCTTTTTCGTTTTCAATTGTTCGCGCGGTCATGATTCCCGGTACCGAACATCCGGAACCAACGATAAACGGAATAATTGATTTACCAGATAGTCCAAATTTTCTAAATAAGCGGTCGAGAAAAAAAGAAATTCGCGACATATAGCCACATGTTTCCAATATTGATATACAAATAAATAGAATAATGAGTTGAGGAATAAAATTCAAAACTGCTCCAATACCGGTAATAATTCCATCACAGAGCAAGGATATCAACCAAGGCCACGCGCTAATTGATTCTAAACCAGATCTTAATGATGTCTTAATTAATTCAAATAAGCTTTCGATTAAACCTGTCGTAAAATTTCCTACTAAACCGACTGATAAGAAGTATACTAAGGCCATGATGACAACAAAAATTGGAATAGCGGCATATTTATTTAGAAATACTTTATCTAACTTGTCCGATATTGTTTCCTCTTGCCTATCTGAATGAAAGAAAAGGCTTTTATTTTTAACGATGAAATTATATCTTTCATCTGCGATAACCTCATCTAATCCCTTGTTATAAATATTCTTAAGTTTTTGAATAATTTCTTCAGCCTCAGGGTGATCTTTTTTTAAATAAAGATTATCTTCCTCTAGGATTTTTAATGCATTATAACGCTGATTTACCGAGATTTTTAAAGAAAGCTCAGCAACTGCTTTTTCAATATCATCATCAAATATTTTTACACTGCTAATTTGATTTTTATCCATTGATTCCAACGTTTTTATTAGTTTATCAATTCCTTCATTTTTTAATGCCGAAACTTTAATAACTGGAAGATTTAAAACTTCAGATAAAATATCTTCATGAACGTGATACCCTTTTTTCTTAAGTAAATCACACATGTTTAAGGCAATTACTACACGTTTTCCTAAATCTATTAATTGAGTTGTTAAATAAAGACTTCTCTCAATTGAAGTAGAATCTATTATGTTTAAGATTACATCATATTGTTCGTTAAGAAGAAAATCACGAGTTATTTTTTCTTCACTAGTAAATGGATTTAACGAATAAACTCCGGGAAGATCTATTATTTCTAAGTCAGTACCTTTAACGATTCCTTCCTTCCTATCGATGGTGACACCAGGCCAATTGCCAACCTTTTGATTCATTCCAGTTAAAGCATTAAAAAGTGATGTTTTGCCAGAATTTTGATTACCAACTAAACAAACTCTCATTTGATAACCTCACATTCTATTTGGCTTAATTCATTTTTTCTTAAACAAAGCTGATATCCTCTTAGCGAGATATCAATCGGATCTCCCAATGGAGCAATCTTTTTAATTTCAATAACGACACCAGAAGTGATTCCCATATCAAGAATTCTTCTTTTCAGCAAAGCATTCGTAATGTTAACCTTAGTAACGACTGCTTTCTGATGTATTTTCAAGTCGGTTAAAACCATTTTTCTTCCCTCTTTCATAGATATTTTAATAAGGTAAAAAATGATTTTCAATAATAAAAGTTAGATATGTCTAACTTATTATATACATTATATATTTGAAATATTTAAGTAGTAATCCGAAATATAAATGGTCATCAATTCATAATCATATGAAAAATAAATCATATGATGTTCACCATTACTTATATCAATATTATTAAATGTCTTATCATCAACATTGAAAAGAAGATAATAATCATAATCCTCAGTCGCTAAAATATCATTTGGAGAAATTATATTGTATGGATAATTTATCGCTTTTGTAAAATTATCATTATTAGCTATATTTTTATTTATTACTTCATTATCACTTTCTGAAAATTTAATATGGCTCAACCTATAATACATAATTTCATTTTCTGAAGTAATATCACCATAATCGCGGTAAACCATCGTTTCAACGTAAGAAGGTGCAGGAGTTTCTAAACCAATTTCTTCACATATTTGAAAATAATATTGTTCATCATGAATAAAATTATCTTTATAGATAAATGTAAAAGAACCAAATAATGATATAATTAAAGTGAAAACTATGCCGCTAATTAAATTTTTAGTAGTTTTGACCTCGCTTAAATTTCCATAAATTGCAAATAATATATTAATAATTGGAACAGGTAAGAAAAATAATAGAATATAAAAATTTTTAATGACATAAGCAAATTCATTTATATGTCTATTAGCATAAATTGTTAGTTCAACAATCAAGAAAAAAGAGGCAAAAAAGGTCACTAAATTAATAATATAAAGAATTAAAGAAGCTTTTCTAATTTTATTGCTTTTTACGCTTCCACTTGGAGAATAATAATAAAATCTTCCTGAAGAATATTTCAAAATATCAATTAGATGCTGATTATTTAAATCGTCAAAAGGTAAATAACCACCATTTTTTCCTCTTCGAAAATACAGATTGTTGTCCTTGATAGATACAAAATCAATTTCGCTATATAAGATATTTTCTTTTACATAGGTTCTTCTATTATCCGCAATATGAACAATTTTATCTTGATAAAACAAATATAAATCTAAAGTCTCTTTTTTGATCTTTATTAATTTTTTTACCTCATAAATCAATTTTTGTAAGTAAGAATATCCTACCAAAAAAATTATTAAAGCCAAAGCAAAAAATATTATTCCTATATAAAAAATATCTTGTAAAAAAATAAATACAAACCCGAGAATGACGCAAATAATTGAAGAATAGAGTAAAATAGTCAAAGGTATATTTTTCGACGATATAACATTCTTAATTTCATCTTTTTCACGGATAATTAATGCTGATGATGCCAATAAATTTTTATCATCAAGATGAAATAATTGTTTAATTTTTTGTTCATTTTCCAACGACAAATTTTCTTTATCATCTAGAAATCTATATAATTGATCAACATCTATCTGTGCTTTATCAGCAATCAATGGCAATTTATCGCGATGATTTTCTAATAACTTTCGTGTATCCATATTTTTATTATAATGTTTTAATGTTTTTTTGACCATTCTAAAAATGATTCTTCATAATGAGACCTATGATATTCTTCAAATTGAGGATTGCCTTCATAAACAAAATATTTTATTATGCGGCGAAGTTTATCACCAAAATACTTATCTGTTGCATCTAAAGTTAGAAATGGTGTATCCATATTAAAAAGAATTGGAACATCTTCGGCATGAAAATTTGGTAAATTATTTTTTTGATACTGAGATGCGACATAATCAAAAATATATTTATAGACTGGTCCAGAATAATTATTGATGATATCAAATAAAGGGTCGCGATATACAAAATTAGTCATACCTTCATAAGCTTTTTCGCGGAAAGTTCGCTCATCTTTAGCAATTTTAAAATGATAAAGTTTCGTTAAAAACGGCAATAAAGCATCCGGAATATCATTAATGAATAAGTTTGCTTCATTTGACATAGTACTAACCAAGAGAGGATATTTCAATGTCGGTACTACGTCTTTAGGATGCTTTTTTAATATCTTTCCATCAATTATTGGTGAAAAGCAGCATCTTGTCTCACCGAGTAATCTCACTATTGATTTTAACTTTTGATTAGCTTTAATTATTTTTTCTTGAGAAGTAGAAAATAATTTTTCAAGATGGCGTGGACTTATATTCAAATATTTTAAATATCTTTCCGTTATCTTATGACTTTCTTGTTCAAAGAAAAAATGATCAACCGGAGCAGATAATAAAATTGCTTTGTTAAAAGGAGCTTTCTCTTGATAAATGCTCATCAAGGCGAGAATTGAAGTAGCCCCTGCCGACTGTCCCATAACAGTGATGTTATTTTCATCACCATCAAAGAAATGGATATTATCTTTAACAAATTCTAAGGCATTAATTTGATCGACAAGACCATTATTGATATCAAACCGTTCATCTAAATAATTCAAATTTAAAAATCCATAGATATTTAATCGATAGTTAAAGGTCACAACAATCGATTCAGTGTCTTTAGCTAAAATAGATCCATCATATTTCAATTCTTTAGTATCCGATGACTTTGCTCCGGTCCCTCCAGAATTAAAAGAACCTCCATAAATCCATACGAGCACTGGAAGTTTTCTTTTTTCTGTCTTAGGGACAAAAATATTTAGATACAAGCAATCTAAAGAAATATTTTGCACGCTAAGCATACCCTTACCTTGAATAGGGTTAGTTTTACCGCTTAAAGCTAAATATGGCGATACTGGAAGTTTTGTAATCTTTTTAGAATTTTTAAAAGACATATCCTCTATTGGGGCATCAGCATATGGTATTCCTAAGAATTTGTATACTCCATCGTCATAAAATCCTTCTATTTGACCTAAACTATCGCAATTTACTATGTGCTTCATACTAATATCATAATCCTTCTTTAATCTTTAGTCAGCGAAAAAATTATATATATTTGCATATATTTTTTATATTTTAAAACATCGCATATATTTAATGTTATAAATAGTGTTTTTTTGACTCTAAAACAATTATATTAAATATTTTTAAATCGATTATTGACATATAAAAACAAGAGGTCTACACTAGAAGAAATTTAAAGGGGGACAAATTGAATATGAAAAAGACCAAAATTTCTTTGGCTATTTTAGCATTAGCTGCATCTACAATTCTTGCAGCCTGTGGCGGAACTACATCAAGTACAACGCCTACAACAAGTGCCGGTGGTGTTTCGACTGGAACATCAGAAACAACACCTACAACTTCTCACCCTGGTACATCAGTAACTCCAGGGACTTCTTCTACAACATCGGCGGTAGTCGTTGATCATGAAGAATTAAAAGTAACAAAGCCGACAAAATCGACATATGAATTAGGAGAACCTCTTGATTTAGATGGTCTTAAAGTTGAAAAAGTTAGCTATGATGCTGATGATGTTGAACTTGAACGTGTTACTTTATCCGAAGGAGAATATACGCTTTCTCACCCAGGTACAACAGTTGCCACTGGCTTAACTCTTGATTTTGCTGGTGAAATGCCAATTACTGTTAAGGCTGGTGAATTAACAACAAGTTTCACAATTACTATTAATCCATCGGTTACTGCAGCTTTAAGAATTACAAAGCCAACAAAGAGCGAATATGTCGTTGGTGATGAACTTGATTTAACTGGTCTTAAAGTTGAAAAAGTCACAACAACTGATACAGGATCGTCAAAAGTTGAACCAACAGAAGAAGTCGTCGAACTTAAAGCAGGAGAATATACACTTTCACATCCTGGTACAACTATTGAAAACGGATTAGTTCTCGACTTTGCCGGCGCAATGCCGATTACTGTTACTGCTGGTGATTTAAAAGTAAAATTCACAATTACTATTAATCCAAAAGTTACAGAAGAATTAAAAGTAACTCCACCAACTAAGACTACTTACGTTCATGGCGAAGCACTTGACTTATCCGGATTAAAAGTTGAAAAAGTTACAACAACCGATAACGGTGGAAAGGCTGAACCAACTGTCGTGACAAAAGAATTAACCGAAGCTGAATATACTTTAACTCATGGTGGAACATTCACAGTTACTGATGGTGTTTTATTAGAAGAATCTGGATTAATGACTATTAAAGTCACAGCTGGCGATTTAACAGCCACATTCACTATCACAATTGATTCTGTTGTAACAAAAGCAATTGCGGTTACTAACTTACCTACTAAAACTGAATACAAAGCTGGTGAAATATTTGAAACTTCTGGCTTAGTTGTTTCGTTAACTACGACAACCGATGGTGAAGCAGTAACAACCGTCTTAGAAGAAGGAGACTATACCTTAACTATCGACGGCCAAGCTGCAGCAACCTATATCTTCCAACCAACTGAAGAAAATCAAGAATATACAGTAACTGTCACACCAAAAAATACAACTATCGCTCCAGTCACATTCAAAGTTACCGCTTCACCAGTTGAAGTTGCTAAATACGGCGTAACAATTGAAGGTTTAGGCGATATGAAACTTGATTGGTGGTATGTCGGAGGAACTGAATGGGTTGTCGATAGGGGTGAACCAATTGAAGACATTACTACCGCTAAATTCAAAGAAGGTGATGTAATTGGTTTCTCTATTGCAGCTGATTCCCCTTCATATGTCAAATATGAAGATATTGAATTAGAAGGTGCAACATTATTCAGAACAACTATTGGTGATGACGAAAAAGAATCATTCTACTTCACAGTTAAGACTAGCGATGTTAAATTAATAGTCAACAATCTTCGTGGCGAAACCAAATATGCAGGAAAAGAATTTGTTGGAACATATACAGTTTATGATTTATCATCGGGAACAACAGCTCATACATTAGTTGTTGGAGCTGACGGCGAAGTAACATTAGATGATGGTACTAGTTACGAATACACTTATGATGAAGCAACTGGCGACTTTGATATGGAATACAGTAGTGTATCGCTTGCATATAGCGCTGGAGCAGTTTTCTATAATAATAAATATTTAGGATTTAAAGACGGCACCATCTCTAATTATTTA
Organism: uncultured Bacilli bacterium; assembly: GCA_944332525.1. Lineage (GTDB taxonomy): Bacteria > Bacillota_I > Bacilli_A > RFN20 > CAG-449 > CALVJO01. The sequence continues at coordinate 7,537 of CALVKD010000047.1, forward strand.
TTTAATTCAAGTAATGACTATATCGCTGAATTCTCTGCTGATGGAGGAACAAAGTTAGTCTACAAATACTATTCAACTTTATTAGTTGAAGGCGCTGACTTTACAGCAGAATACGTTGGAGAAGATTTATCCGATTTCTCAGTTTTAACATTAACAGCAGATGCTAATGATGAAGGAGACTCATGCTTCTCAATCGCTATGGGATATAGTTCTGTTGATAGAACAGCTGTCGAGGGTAAACATCTTCTCTATATCGTTTCAAATGGAAAAGGTGGATTCACAAGAGAAAAGAAAGATGGTACACAGGGAACATATACTGGTGCAGAAGGTGAACTCGTATTAGATGGTTTCAAAAATTACACATTAAATGGTGTAAGCGGTACATGCACATATGATGAAAGTTTAGGAATTATCACTCTTGATACTGGAAAAACATATAAAATTGATACCGATGCAATGACATATGAAGAATTTGAACTCGTTACCTCTGATCCTTGGGCAACATCAACTGCTGAATTTGTTTCAGAAGACGGCACTTTCACTTTTACATTTAGTAACGGAAAAGTTACATTTACAGATAGCAAACATTCTTGGGACGACGAGGGTACCGCTATTTCATATAAGGTTTCTAATGGAAAATTAACATTTGAAGCTACATATGATTATTGGAATGAAGAATATGCTGAATTTGTATTATTCATCGATCCAAGTCTAGAAACAATCACTGTTTTTGAAGATGTAGTAGCTGAACCATTATATGGTTGGGGAGGCACAACAATTATGAAAGCAGGCACTGTCTTTACTTTAGTTACTGAATAACATAGAACGGAGCCATAATGAAGAAACAATTATTATTCACTTTATTAACCATGACTTTATTAACAGCTTGTGGGGGAACAACTTCATCAGTTGTTTCCTCTGCTCCTGTTAGCAGTCCATCATCTACGACAACTTCAGAAGTTTCATCTTCAACTTCTGATAGTCCTTATTCTGATTTTGATTTATCGTTTAGAGGAATCACCATTGATAATGTTTATGAAGATTATTCATCAGCATCATTTGGTGGAATGCTTGAAGATATCGGTATTGGAGCTTGGATGGTTGTCGGTGATGAATACACAATTAATGTCGATATTAAAGATCTTTCAGATCAAACCATTTCTGTCGAGTTTGATGATCCGAGTATTTGCGAGTATCGTCTAGATAATATTGACGGACAAAAATCTCACAAATTAATTCCATTGAAAACTGGCGGAACTACAATGCGTATCTACGACGCAAATCATGATTTAATCTACCGCAATGCGATTAACTGCCGCGTTGCTATTAGAGATATTGATACAATGTTTGAGGTTCTCTACCAAGCTGATTACTGGGCTGGAGCCTTCTCATCTGCTGCAGGAATTGGTTACTACCGCTTCTCTATGTCAGCCGATGAAAATCACAACATTGTCACAATATCCGGTCAAGATTCAGGAATTAGTTACGCACCAGCGCAATTTGAAGTTGATCTTGATAATTACGTCGAATCAGATGTCGAAACTTTCCATACTTACGACTTTAGTTGCACGATGATTACAACTGATACAAGCTTAAATATCACGCATTTTGCTGTATCTTTATCACTAGACACAATCTATGTTTCTGAAGATATCGGTATTCTCGATTTCTTTAGACCAGTCTATCTCGATTAATTAGAAAGGGGATTAAATCAGGATATGAAAAAAACTAAAATATTAACTTTGGTAGCTATGGCAGCATTATTAGCTGCTTGCGGAGGAACATCTTCATCAGTTACCTCATCATCACAAGGAATTAGCACACCTTCTACTTCACAAACTCCATCAGTTTCATCTGAAACTAGTACTGCTACTAGTTCCCAAGGTGGTAGTTCTTCAACAACTAGCCAAACACCGGTTGAAGAAGAATACCGCGTCAATATCGGAGCTACTATGGGAGGTATTACTGTAACCAGCGATAAAGAAAAAGCTAAAGCTGGGGAAGTCATTACCTTAACTGTTACTGTCACTAATAACAGTTATACAGTCACCGGTGTTTTCTATGATGAATCTGCTTGTACAAAAACAAACGATACGACATATTGGTTCATTATGCCGGATCATCCAGTAACTGTTACAGTTAGAGCTAATGTCGAAGGCGATGTTACTTTACAAGGTGATATCACTGCAGCTTTTACTGAAGAAAACGGAATTTATGTAGCTAGAAACGTTAAAGTCGATGCTGATAGTGACTTCAATTTAGTCATTAAAAGCGGTGATACTACCGAAGAACTCGATTCTTTCTCGCTTGATAGATACAAAACAACTGCTAATATTGAATACTCAAGACAAAATGAATATGCTTTTGAAATTAAAGGTGGCTGCACATATGATTTCTTCTACGATGTCAATAATGGCGCGCGTCCTTTCTATGTAAGAAGAACTGCTGTAAATTCTTTACCTTCCGGTGAGGATTCACTTTATAGCTTATTTACTGGATATATTCTTTCTGAATGCACAGTTAATCCTCAAGGTATCACAGCGATTAATTATACTAATGAGGCTGCTAATGAAACTTATCAATGGAAGTTATATAACAATAACACCTCATATGCTAAAGTAACTGAAAGTGATAGCACTGGTGCAGTTAAAACTAAGGCTGAAGTTTATACTAAGCTTGAAGATTCTACATTGACTATTGTTGATACTTATACCCCATCGACTGAAGACGCTTATGAATATGATTACTCTTGCTGGGGTGATTCAGAAAAATATGCCGGTCGTTATGTTATTAGTGATAACGATGAAGACGGTGATTTAACAAGCGATATTGAATTTGAACAATACTCAAATTACGTCAATTCACACACAGCCGATTTTGTTCTTAAACAAGGTTATAACCATGGCATGGAATCAATTGAAACAGACTTTATGCATTCTTACCGCGTTGGAATGGTAGTTGAAGATTATATTAAACAAGCTTCTGTCAACATTACCTCTGAAGATACTGCTGAAGGATTTACTACAAAAATTGTCTCTTCAAAAACTTATGATGATACCGGCTCTAATGGTGGAGTTGGAAAATACCATCTTGAATATCGGGCAACACTTAATTTCAAAGATGACGGAACATTATTATCTATCGATTATGAGTATAAAACCTTTGATGAATCAGTGTTCAATTTCACTAATTTTACTTGGCTCAGCGGTGATACAGCTAGTAACTATGCAAACAACGGCAAGTTAGTCAACCATGTCACTGCAACTTACACTTATGGCACCGAATCAGCACCTGATTATACGTTTGATGTCACACCTTACTTTGTCTCCCAAATCAAAGATCTCAGCGTTAATAATCCAGATGCCGATATTGATGCAGCGAACAAATTAAATGTCGGTGATGCAGCTGAAGATTATGCCGCTTGCACTTATTTACCAGAAACTGCGCTCGATACTTGGCAATATGAATTCCTCTCTTCTAGTAATGAAAATGTCATCGCTTATGATGATTCATATGTTGAATATGCTGCTATTGGAGATGGAACAACTACATTAACATTTGGTTCTGTTAATGGATTAGGAACCTCTGCTACAGTTGATGTCACAGTAGCATATACTTATAAATTAAGAAACATTTACCTTTATGAAGATTTCGGAAAATATGCACCTATCACTAGTTCTTCATCCGCAGAGCTCAACGCAGGTACAGTTGCTGAATATGGTCTCCAAGCAAAAGAATCAGCACACAACACAGTTATCCCATTGCCAAGCGATGCCACAGCAGAAATTATCGATAAAAAAGGATTAGATATCGCTGTAACATTAAATAATGTCAACGGAACTTTGGTTGTCGATACCAGCAAAGCAGTTGTCACTTCATCAACGGATTTCGTTGTTAGAATCAATACTTCTTATTACGATTCCGAATGGGTTTCTAAACCAATAGAATTTACATTCACAATTTTACCAAGCGTTAGCGCAGATAATATTGTTGGAACATATCTACCTAATGACTCTTCGTACGCTGGAGATTCAATTACCTTTACTAAAAATTCTACTTCATCAATTCCAGGATATGAAGGAACATTACCTTATATTGGAACAATGACCGCAGACAAGGCTTCTTATAGTTTTGCATGGGGAATTAATGAATTAAGTGAAATTGAAACAGAATTCCTAAGTGGCGCGTTACCTGAAGGCGCGATGGTCGATTTAGATCTCGTCTATCATTCAGACACAGAGTCACTTGATGTCATCTTCTCTTACTCCGTCATTGGTGATACCACTGGTGGAGATTATGGTACTACCTACGAAGTTATCGGATATTACGATGAAGAAAGCTTCCCTGTTTACGTTACTTTCAACAAGCAATAGGAGATTCCAATGAGAAAAAAATTAATCTTATCATTACTTGTCTTATCATCAATTGGTTTAACCGCATGTAATCAAGGTACGACAAGTCTCATATCAAGTGTTGAAAGTTCGTCTTCGCAAACAAGCATAGTATCAAGTGATAATGTCTCAACAGTTGGCGAAGCTTTACAAGCTTTAAAAAACATTGACTTTGAACTGGTGACTATTTCAACTAATGAGGGGAAAATTTTCGATACTGTTTTTACTCAAGATTTCACTTATGATGCATTAAGTAGTCAAGGTTATTTAGTCAAAGATGGAAAAGTTTATCCATATATTGATGACAATCAAACAATTCGAACTGGTTTAGAAACAACTTTCACTTCTCTCTATGGTCAAGGTGGAGCAGTGAGCAATTTTGATCTCAATTTATCATTGCTAGACTATAGCACTGATGAGGTAACTTCCTTAAAACGCGATTTTGTTGTACCTATTATCAAAATGATGGGTATAGGGGAACAATATTACACAACCGTGCTCTCATGCCGCCTCTATCTAGATGGAAATAAAGCAACTGATTTAGGAATTGAAGTAAATGTCGATGGTTCAATCTACCGCGGTTTAATTCTTGATTATGAAGGAGAATTTGACTACGTTGATGAATTCATCAAAAATGATGCTTTATCCACAATCGACCCATTATTGCTGCATGTAAAGGAATTATTCAATCAAGATAATTATACTCTTTGCTTATATGATGATGCTTCAACACCAGATACTCCGACATCATATTCATATTTCACTGATGATTACTATATTCAAATCTTTACAAATGCTTATATCGCTCTTAATCCATTAGCTCAATCACAGCAATATGGTTATATGGAAATTCTTAATCCAAATACTCCGATTACCATAAGCGGTCAAGATTTAATCTTTGATGATATTTATATGTTCACTTATAGCGGAAGTTATGAAACAGAAGGAAGTTTGGGAATTTACACCCGTGAAAATCCTTCTAAGCCTGGCTATGCTCAAGGTGCTTTCACTTATCGGTGCACGGATATTTCACAGGTTATGAATTATCCGCGTTACTCATCGCTTTTCTCGTATCTCCAAGTTTTTGAAGAAACCGAAAGCGAAATAGAAGGCGCAAGAACTTTCTCAACAACTTATCAACCAGTTATCGCTGATATTTTAGATAATTATGGCTTAACCGGTGGATTTGATAACTATGGAGGAATTGAAACATTACAGATTATTGATATCCCAGAAAGCAACCGGGCTAATGAACGCGTTATCTTCCGTTTATTAACTCCCGGTGGAACTGGTTACTATGATCTTGATCACACCAATTTCGGAAGTACAGCATTTGCTCCATTTGAAGATTTAAGACAATCGCTTAATCTCGATTAAAACAAAAAGGACTGTTCTCAAGAACAATCCTTTTTATTTTGCTTTTATAAAAGTCTGCCGTAATGCTTCTTATAGAGATACTTTGCAATCGTAGTTAATATTGAATAAATTAAAACAAATATAATCATAAACAATATAAATAACGGATTTATCGGTGAAAAATCAAAGATGGTATTAATGTTTGGAACATAAATAACAAAGAAACCTAATAAACAAGAAACAATAATTCCAAGTGATAAAGTAATAGATGGGAATGATTGAATTAAAGGCAATTTTTCGGTTCTTAAGAAAGCATAGACAACGTTTTGAGTTAATAAAGATTCTAAGAAAAATCCAGATTGGAAAATCGTCATGAATAAAATGAATTCTGGACTATTGCTTTCCCACAGTTGATTAAATTGACTGCCGACTGCCATTGGGCAAATATAGTACATCAATAAAGCAAATGTTAACATATCGACAAGAGAAGATATTGGGCCAAAGGTAAACATAAAGTTTCTAATTTGCCGAGATGAGAAATTTAATGGCTTAAGAATTTGTGATTCATCAACTTTGTCAAAAGGAATAACTCCGCATGAGATATCAGTAATAATGTCGAGCAAGATTAAGTGTAAAGCTCTCATCGGCATAAAAGGAATCCATAAAGCTCCAATCGATTGCGAAATCATGTTACCGAAGTTTGAGGAAGTTTGACCCTTGAGGTATTTCATCATATTGACATAGGATTTTCTGCCTTCGATAATCCCGTCTTTTAAAACATCTAAATTATTTTCCATCATAACGATATCCGCGGCTTCTTTAGCAATATCCGTTGCATCTTTAAAAGAAATACCGACATCAGCCAAACGAAGGGATGGAGCATCGTTGATTCCATCACCCATGAAACCAACGGTATGCTTAAATTTATTTTCTTTTAAAGCTTTGACAATACGATATTTATCATCTGGGCTAAGCTTATAGAAAATATTATATTCTTCGACTTTATTTTGTAATTCATTATCATCCATTGCAGCAATTTCTTCGCCGGAAAGATATTTAACATTAGTAAAGCCGGTTTTTTTGGTAACTTCTAAAGTGGTTTGTAAATTATCTCCGGTTAATACCTTAATCTCCACACCATAATGACGCAAAGAATTTAAAGCTGATTCAGCATTGCTTTTGACTTTATCTTCAAATGATAAAAATCCTAAAAATATCATATCTTTTTCATCTGAAATATCAACTGTAGCCTTTTCATCCATTTCGCGAATAGCTAATAAGATAACTCTTCTTCCGCGTCTTTCTTCTTGATTGACTTTAAGAAGAATTTTTTCTTTAATCTCATCTGTAAGCGCGATAGCTTCTGTATTATTTCTTAGTTTTACTTTAGAAATGGTCTCAAGCATTTCTTTACAGGCACCTTTAGTGATTAAGTACTTTTTCTTATCAGTTACATTTTCTAAAAACACCGATAGTCTCTTGCGATGGAAATCAAAAGGTAATTCATCAATTTTCTGATAATCAGAAGAAATATCTAAAATATGCGAAGCGTTCAATGAAGAAAAATAAATAATTGATTTATCGATAACTGAACGAATTCCGCTTTGGAAATACGAATTTAAGTATGCGTATTGCAAAACGTAATCGTCGTCATTGTCATCATCTAAATTAAAGTAATCACATAAAGTTGAACTCGCCTCAGTCAGAGTGCCGGTTTTATCTGTGCATAATACATCCATCGCTCCAAAGTTTTGGATAGTATTAATATCTTTTACAATAACCTTCTTCTCTGACATTTTTAAAGCGCCTTTAGCTAAATTAGAAGCCACTTGCATCGGTAATAAGCTCGGCATAATACCAACAGCGACAGTAATAGCAAAGACAAAAGCTTCAATCCATTGATGATAATCGTTATATCCGCTAATAGTAATACCTGATGGCGAGATATTTATTCCTATTCCGTCTACTAAGAAAACAATCGGCAGCATGATGACTAAAAAAGTAATTAAAAGCTTAGAGACACTATCAATTCCCTTTTCAAAAGCTGTTTTACCTTTTTTCTCAACTACTTTTTTAGCTAATTGTCCAAAAACTGTTTTATCGCCAACAGCAATAATTATTCCTTTTCCTTGCCCAGAAACAATATTTGAACCAGAGAACAATAAGCACTGCGCATCAAAAATAGATGATATATTACTTTCTAATGGCAAATCATTCTTTTCAACCGCTTCTGATTCTCCAGTCAAACTCGCCTGAGAAACAAATAAATCTTTTGATTCGATAACTCTAATATCAGCAGGGACCATATCTCCGGCTGATAACATAACAATATCACCTACAACTAATTCACTATTTGGAACTTCGACTTTTGCATTATCACGAATAATAGTTGATGTATTTTCTGATAAAGATTTCAGTGCCTGTGTACTTCTAAGAGACTTATTTTTTTGAACAAAGCCAACTAACCCTGACATCAAAATAATGATGATCAAAATAAGCGGCGTAATCCACCAAGTCATTTTCTCTTCTTCTGAAGATGGAGCTAGATAAGAAACAAGTCCTGAAACTACAGCGACAAAGAGCATTATAAAAATAAATGGCGAACTAAAAGATTCTAATAATCTAATGATTACAGTTTCGTCTTTAGCTTTCGATAAGATATTTTTTCCATACTTTTCTTCGCTAGCATTTCTTTCTTCTAATGAAAGACCCTTATTAGCATCAGAAGAAAGACTTCGGAGGCACTGATCTTTCGTTAACTTCGCATTTTCAAATAATTCTTTTGAAACATCATTTTTATTGATTAACTCAGTTTTATTAATTTTATTCTTTTTTAAAATCATTTCAATGTCCTCCTTTTCCCTGCCTTCTAATCTACTCTATGCCTTAGAAAAGTAGAACATTTTTTTACTATTTTCGATATTTTAATTACTTCAAATCACATTTATCGATTTTCTATATTATTTTTGCGATTGAATAATGGTTTATCGCTGCTAGTTAGTATTGCTCCAATAATCATTATTGCTAAAGCTATAACATATTGAAATGTCGGTATTTGTAAAAACAAAATCAAAGAAAATATTGAAGCGACGAACGGATTTATCGCATAATAAGCACTTGTGCGAGCGGCTCCAATATATCTCTGAGCATAAATATAAAAAAGAATTGATAATCCATAAGCAACTATTCCGATTCCAATTGCAGCAAATATTGTCCAACTATAAGTAATTGTTTCTCCAATAGCAAATCCTATAATCAACGACCCTGTTCCAGAAAATATTCCTTAATTAAGACAATAACTATAGGGTCAGAATTAGAAATCTTTTTGGTGCAATTATTTTCTATTCCCCAGCAAACGGCAGCTAATAAAACAAATAATGAGCCAAACGAAAAATTTAAAGATTCATCGTTTTCAAAAGACAAAATTAAACAAGAAATAGTAATAGTTATTATGCCGAGAATAACCCGTAAAGACATTTTTTCTTTAAATATGACAAAGGCAATTATCGCTGTCATTACAATCTCAAAATTATTTAATAATGATACATTTGCCGCTGAAGAATATTTTAAACCGTACATCAAAAGTATAGGGGCAGCAATATCAAGAATAACCATTAAGAAAAAAAATATATATAATCTTTACGTTGAAATTTTGAATTATCAGAAGGTATTTTAAATATTTTTTTAACAGAAAAATTATTATCATACAAACACCTGCTCCTAAATAAAGAAACCCTGCCATTAAAGTCGGAGCGATATACTTTAACAATACTTTTGATAAAGGTGATGACAGAGAATAACTTAAAGCTGCAAAAATTGCTAATGATATTCCTTTTTTATTAGATTTTTTATCTTCCATAATTTTATTTTATTATTTATTTGAATATTAAATTGAAATTCTTATTATTTTTCTAACAATTTATATTTTCGTCTGAAATAAAAATAATTATTAACAAATTTGAAAGTCTATGTATTTAACTTTACATATTATTTCTTAAGTTGTAATATAAGAAATAAGTTTAAAGGGGAAATTTGTATGAAAAAAAGAATAATGTTTTTTGCATTAGTTTTTTTGCTATTATCGAGTTGTAATAGCAACATAACTTCCGATGTCAGTTCGATTATCGATAAACCTCCAATTACAACAAGCGACGTCACATCTATCTCAAATAGTTTATTAGATAGCAGTGTCGAAAGCAGTGTTGAAACAAACGATTGGAACACTGAAATAAAAAATGTATTTAAAACTGTATTGGAAGATGAAAGTTTAGTTCCATACATTAAAGCAGATTACTATACATTTGATGTAAAACAGGATCAAGGAATAGATTTTGTAGATATCTTACTAAGTGGTATTCATACCGAAACTATTATAGAAGATTATACAGAAATCTTAGAAAGCAATGGTTATTATGTAAGTCAGCCTTCTTTGGATTATTTAGCATCAAAAGAAGTTGATGTGGAAGATAATTGCTATATCCAGTTCAATTTAATAGAACAAAACGGAACCAGTAGCGGTAATTTTCTTCATCTAATGGCCTATCGAGTCCAAGAAAGAACGACAATATGGCCAGACGATTTATTATATACAATGTATTTTGAAACATTGCCGAAATTTCCAGCAAAATCCTATGAAATGTCTTACTATTTTGATTCTACAAATGTGACTTATGTCCTAACTTGTTATGCATATTATACAGAAGAAAATGGATATGAATTATACAAGGATTCATTAACAAATTCTGGATTCGATATTTTAGATAGTGGTGACTATTATAAAGCGACAAGCGAAACATCAAATTTAGATGTTATGGTTTATGATTATGATAGTTTAAATAACTTAGTCTATCTAAAAGTAACCTGCAACAGATTACATTTTCCTGGCTTCATGTTCAAATTATTAATTGAAGAGGAAATACCTACCATTGAAGTAAGTGGATGCGAATATGATTATTTCTTCTTTGATAATAATGAAGGGCTATTAAATGACTATACACTAGAACCATACGTTCCTGTTCTTTATATCTATAATGTAGGAAGCGAATACTATCTAGATTATTTAAATCGCTTGATAGAAAACGGCTGGAAGGAAGATACAGATGGAACTTACAAAAAGACTATAAATGATAAAGAACATACGTTATTTCTAGTATATAGCGAGACATATGAATCAATGGCTATTTTTGTCATTAAATAAAAAAGGGGGGGAATTTTATGAACAAAAAATTTATATCAGCTATGAGCTTAATGGCAGTATTAACACTTGCTGCCTGTGGTGGAACGTCATCATTAGTGCCGTCTACGGCAAGTGTCACTCCTAGCAGCAATCCTGTTACAGGAAGCACTTCAGGAAGCAGCGCAGTTCCATCAACAACTTCTTCAACACCTTCATCAAGTGTTAGCTCAGCAACTAGCGTTGAAACTTTTGATCCTTTTGCATTTTTTGATGCAGCATTGGTAAAGGATTATTCAAATTCAACTGTTGAAAGCGTTCAACAATATAATGATGGTGAAAATGTCGAAACCGATTTTGAATATTGCAGCGAAGGATATTATGTAGATTATAATCCAGATCTCGCCGGTATGGGCATGGATCCATATATCTATTATTTCGTCGAAGATGGTGTTTCATATCAATATTTTGAAAAGGATAACTATAATCCAAACTCTAAATCCGGTTGGTTAAATAAAGGTGCGAATAATATTGATTTATCAATTTGGAATACCTATTTCTATCTTCCGATGCTCTTAGAGAATATTACCAGTGATGATGTTGAATTTTACGGGGATTTAGGTACATCTTACGCATATTTTGTTAATCCTGCAGTTGTCGAAGAATTAAATGAAACAGCCTTTAGATACGCTTGGTTTAATGAAATATTAGATGTGACTATTTATGTTGGCAAAGATGGTTATATTAATCATATTCAAGGTTTCTCAGATGAAGATCCAATGATTACAAATAACTATGTCGATATCAAAATTACGAATATTGGCACGACCACTCTTCCTGATGGTGTTCCTAGTAAACCAACAGAAGAAACAAAACTTGAATATTGGGAATATAAAGGTTGGGAAAGCGATTATACCGATGCCTATTTAACAAGTATCACTGCAACATTAGAGGAAGGTGTCGAATCTAGCGATCCTTATGATGTCGTTCTTGATATTGAACATAAGGCTACTATTTCATATGTTACTCTTCCTGATAGTTTTGAACCATGGGAAATGGTAGATGATACAGTCACTCTTCATTCAACTGATCCTGATGTCGCAACACTTACTTATGGAAATAATAACACTGCAGTCATCACAGCGATTAAAGAAGGTGAAACTGAAGTATATTTAAGTGTTAATGGTGAAAACGGTGTAATTGAATCAGAGCACTTTAAAGTAAAAGTTAACGGCTTAAAAGAACAAGATAAAACAGAAGCAGTGTACGATTTTGATTTCATTTCAATGGATGAAGAAGAAAATATTTCTGCTATCAATAAAGTATCTGATGTAAAAGCCCCATTTACTATTAAGAGTAATAAAGGCAAATTCCTCGATGGAAAATATAGTGAAATCTTTGATGCAGGAAAAGAGATTTTCACTCTTGATCCGTTAAGCACAGATTTCTCAAAACCAGCAGGAGCCAGTGTCAGCTTTGATTTTGGCGAACAACAAGTTTCAAGTTTATCAGTGTACTATGGCTTAATCTATGATTCACATAAAGCTAATTTATCATATCTTGATGAAGCGGTTATTAAAACATCTAACGACGGTGTTGATTGGAAAGAAATTGATATTTTACAAACTTTAAAAGATGAAGCATCTGGTAATAATAAGAAATTATTAGATGTTGCCTTTGATCCAGCAAGTAAAGTTGAAATCTATTTACATTCAAATATTGTCGGCAATTCTTTAGCTTTAGGATTGGATGGATTTGTTTTCGGTGCAGATGAAAGATGCCATGATTATGTTGCACCTGAAGATGTACATGTCGAATCCGTAACCGTCGCTCCAGAATCATTAGATTTAACAATTGGTGATGTCTCTCCTCTTGTCGCTAATGTTTTACCGTCTAATGCATATACAAAAGACGTTAAATGGACTAGTAATAATCCAAGCATTGCAAGTGTTGATGCTGACGGCAAAGTCACAGCTGTAGCAGCAGGAACTACCACAGTATTTGCTACCAGTGTTGACGGAGATATCAAATCAAACGAAGTAACAATTACTGTCAAAGAGCCAGTAACTATCCCAGAAAACATTGATGGAACATTCAAAAATGATTTAGATTTCCCTGAATTAACAGTTACTGTCAATAAGGAAGATAATAGTTTAGATGTTATTTTCAAAGACTATACTACTACCTTAAATCTTGTAGGATTAGATGGTGACTTTTACGAATTTAGAAATGATGGCGGAGATGTTTTATATTTATCATTAAGAAATGAGACAAAATTAAGCGTTGATACTACAAATTCTCGAATTGACGGAGAAAAGCTCGTCCCAGTTCATCAAGAATTATTTAAAGTTATTCCTGCTACCTCATTTGATGTTGTTGTCAGTGATGTTGAGATGGGTGAAGATGGCAAATACCATATTATTGAAAATGACTCAGCTATCGTAACTGCTAAAAACTTCATTCCAGAAGATGCTAATGTCAAAGATGTAAAGTGGACTATCTCAAATGATAACGGTGTCTACGATGAAGAAATGGCGACATTTAAAGCTGTAAAAGAAGGCGAAGTCACCTTGACCGCTACCTGCTTACACGATGAAACTGTAACAAGCAGCGTCACATTTGTTATCGAAAAAGAAGTTAAGCCAACCTCAATTGAAGTAACTTCTAAAACAGGCGCTTATGAAGTAAATAAAGGCGATAGATTAGAATTAGAAGTAAGTTATAATGAAGGATGCAACAGAACTGGTGTTACCTGGAGTGTTGATAATAGAAATATTGCGACAATTGATGAAGATGGTGTGTTAACCGGAAAAGCAGCCGGTACAGTAACAGTAACTGCTACTTCAACCTATGATGATAGCGTAGTCGGTACAGTCGAAGTAACTGTTCTAGGCACTACTACTGAAGGAGCTATTCCAGCATCTTTAATTGGTAAATGGACAGCATCAGATGATGATTTTTATGGAGTCATAAATTTCGAATTCACAATAAATGAAGATAAAACTTTGCATGGTATGGAAGATTTATACGGCATTGAATATTACGCTACATTAAATGAAGAATTATCAACCGATGGAGTTCTCCATTATGATTTAGATGATGGATCTGGCGACTATATTGAAATTTTCTATGATGACTCAGGAATAACTTCAGTCGCAGTTGATGATACAAATAGTTGCTTAATATCTGGTACACTTATTACATTTAGCACAGTCACTGCTTGGTAATAAAAATCTTTGATAGAAAACCGAAATTTAGAAGGACTTGTTCTAATAGCAAGTCCTTTTAAATTGCAAATAATTATTTCTTACTTACATATCCATTCAAAAAACCAGCGAACTATAGCATTTTTCATGCTTTAATCGCTGGTTACAATTATTTTGAATTTAATTACTTAGCTATAAAATATATTACTCATTAAAGAATTCAATTAATTCATCAGATGTCATAATCTTTGCACCATAAACTTCTTTAAGATACTTAATTCCGATATCATAATCTTCTTTAGTGAAAGAATCAGTGCAGTCGCTAGCAACGATAACTTCATATCCGAGCTGATAAGCATCGGCACTTGTATGACGAACGCACATATGTGTATGCAAGCCAGTCATAATGACGCTGTCGACATCAAGTTCTTTAAGTAATAACTCTAAATCAGTATGGAAGAAACCACTATAACGTCTCTTTTTGACTACATAATCTTTTTCACATAACCCTAGTTCTGGAATGACTTCAGCACCTTTTGTTCCGTCAATAGCGTGATCACCCCATAACTTTAATTCGTGATCGATACCTTTTAAATGGGCATCATTTGAAAAGATGACCGGAATATTATTTTTTCTCGCTGCCTCTAATAATTTTCTAGTCGGTTCAATTGTGGCTTTAGCTCTATCACAGGCTAAAGCTCCTGTTACAAAGTCGTTGAGCATATCAACAACAATAATAGCCACATGTTTTTTATCCATTTCTTTTTCCTCTCATTATCAATATCATACAATTTCTTTTTTATTTAATGAATAAATTAAAATTAATACGCATTTCTGATTATTATTCAAAAAATTAAGATTAATTAATATTTTTTTTGTTTTTAATATAATCGGTAAACTCAACGATAAATAATAATAAAATAGGGAATAATATCAATAATGAAAAATTAGAGTAAGTTTGAAATTTCAACATCGGTAAATTTTGATATAATTCATTTTTTAAAGCAACTGCATAATTACTTTTATATTTATAACTAAAGAAAAGATTATTTATATACGGAATCATTACAAATAAATAAACTAAGAAAGGAATCAATATCGTTATTAGAGCTTCTATGCCTAAGAATAAAAATCTAAGTGAGAATATCTTCTTTATCGTAAATCCATTTAGTAATAACAAATCATTAAATTCTTTCCTTTTGTTTCTCTTAATGTGATTTATGATAAAAATACTGGCAACATATAAGATTAAAATAAAAACCGCGGCAGCTAATATAATCAAACTAATCTCCAGTGTTAAATAATATCCTGGAGTAATAATATCTACTACCTCTAAAAAATTGTTATCTTTAAGCAAATCGATAGTTTCAGATTTATTTTTAACCTGAGTGTATTTTTCATTAACAGATAAAATATATTGATAAAGCGTAAAAGAAATCTCAATATATCTATCATTTTCCGCAGTAGTATAAAACGTTTCACTATGTCCAGGCAAATTTAAAGTAATCTTCGTATCTTTAGCAAATCCCGGAACAGCTAAATGATAAGAATCACCGGTAATGATTTTTAAAGGTGTATTGAAAGATGCATTAGTTGATGGATATTTGATAGTAGAACCGACCACTTCTAGAATATCATTATAAAAAGGTGTTTGTCCGGTATTTATAGTATTAAATAAACCATTCTCAAGCATCAAAGAAAATAAGTTTCTTGAAACAGCTACTACATGAAAACTATTTGACAAATTAAAATCAAAATAATCAGCAGAAATACTTTCAAAATTCAAAGGTATTGTTTCTCCATCTGCAGTTTCTAAGGAAGTATCAGATAAATCGAAATTCGCGTATATGGTATCATCTTTAAATTGCTGATCATCGCTAACAATAAATGTTATAGGAAACTTCCCATAAATCTCAATTGTGCTATTGAGAGGTTGATTTACAAATTTATCATAACTGCACTTTTCTGGGTTGATAGCTATTTTAAATTGTTCATATGGATCTCTTTCTACAGAATATATTTGAGGATCCCTTAACTCCGAATTTGCTAAAGAAACAATTCCTGAAAGAAAAAGTGTGGAAAAAACTAAAGCAAAAATAAAATTTAGAATAATCAGCAACTTATTGCTAAAAATATATGATTTTGTTGCAGCTTTTTTAAATTTAGTAGAAACAGTAAAATGGTTATTTAAATAATTATTTACATGATTATCACTTTCAATTTTCTCTATAACTTTATCTTCCATCGAAAGGTGATAATTTTCATTAAGCCCTTCAACAGTTTCATGGCTAATCAAAATGACCAATCGCTTTTTAGATTCACTATTTAAAATATCGCGGAGATTATTTTTACTATCGGCATCTAAAAATGCAAATGGTTCGTCTAATAAGAGAATCGGACTCTTTTTCAATAAAGAAGCGATTAGTTCCGCCTTTTTTTGATTTCCTCCACTTAATAAATATAAGGGTTTATCCACCTCATGAAAGCGAAATAATTTCTTTAATTTAAGAAATACTTCTTTATCAAATTCATCGCGAAGAGATAGATTTTTAGTCAAACTTAAATTATTCAGCAAAACTTGTTTTTCACCAGCATACGAAAAATGTGAAAAGCGAAAACTAGCATTATCTTTTTCTTCATGAAGAGAATAATCATAGTCATCAATAATTATTTTTCCTTCATCAGGTTTCATCAACCCAAGAAGAATATTGGCTATTGTCGATTTGCCGCTTCCACTTTTTCCTTTTATCAAAAAAATACCGCAATCGCCAATTTCACCATTAATATTATCTAAAACGATTCTTTCACCAAATTTTTTGCTTAACGAATCAAATTTAATCATTTCCACCCTCCATCAAAGCTAAATCTTTTTCAATCTGCTTTGGACTAATATAAAGCGAAACAAACAAAGCAAAGATAATAATAGCCACAATTGATTCAATTAATAAAATCATCAAAACCATCGGAGAGAATGTGAGTAAATTAACCGGAGTACCTAGTTGAGACATATTTATAAAATTATTTAAAATTAGATTTGTCATGGAAAAAGCAAAATAGCCAATTATATTTCCCATTACTAATACAAAAGTGAATACTGCGATTTTTCCTAATACTTGATGCTTTCTTGATGCACCAAGCGCGCGGCAAAGTATGCATCTTTTTCTTTCACTAAACGCATATAAGATAAAATATGTAATTAAATAAATAGCGTATAATACAATTAAAATATATGAGAAAAGATTTAAGAAATTAATTTCATATAAGAATGCCGGAATAGTTTTGCTATCAAAAATAAATAAAGGCGAATACATGCTTTGTGCTATATCAAAACGAATAATGGTAGCTAATGTCCCTATATCTTCTTTATTCAAAAAGTTTTTATCAATTATACTTTCCGTAACATCATTTCTAGCAACAATATACCTATCTAACTTAGTCTCATCTGTGAATTCTGGACCAGCAAAGATGGTATCAATTCCAAATCCAAATGCTACTCGCGAAAAAAATATCAAATCATCTTCTAATAATTTTTCATATCTATCTAAGTTAGTATCAAAAACTTTATATGAACCAACAATATGTAGATGTTCTCTATTAACTGTTATTATTTCATTATTTTTTAGATAGTCTTCAATAATTCGATTTTTATCCAACATTGTTTTGTCTTCTGAATATTCGGCAATTAATTTTTCAAAAACAGCTTCACTAACTATAACCTCTTTATCTTGAGCTGGATAAGTACCATTCACAAGTTTAATTTCACTCTCATTAAAAGATTCGCTAATGACAATTCCATATCCTGATCCACCGATTGAGTATCTTGATTCATTAGAAGCAATAAAAAAATCATTTCTCAACATATAATTAGTGCTATAAACATACTTTTGATCAAAATTATTTTTGCTACTAACTTCAATTTCATAAGCATTTGTATTTGCTAAATATGCTTCCGAAGCTAAATTATAAAGATTGTCGTCGCTTATTGTGGATGAAACAGTCATAAACATTGACGCAAAGGGAAAAATAATTGATATAAGTAAAAGTAATATCGAAGAAATTTTATGATGTTTGACTTCTTCTATAGCAATATCGAAATTAGACTTATTAAGTTTAGTGCCATTTTGTACTTGATTAGTTTCTTTAATATCATTAATAAGGGTAATTTTCTTATTCGCAATAGAAATGATATTGTTATCAACCAATTCTTCATCGCGTTCACTATTGCTTGAAACAATTACCAATCTTTTTAATGCTTCTTTTTTTATAATTTCGTTTACTATTTTAAGACTTTCATCATCCAGATTTGCAGTCATTTCATCAAGGAGTAAAATATCCGGATTTTTGAATAATCCCCGAGCTAAAGATAATCTTGCTTTTTCTCCTTTAGATATCGTGTCAGCCTTTTGCGAAGCAATAGACTGCAAGCCAACCAAGTTTAATAATTCTAAAGCTTTTTTCTTATCTTTACTATAATAAGGATAGAGAACATTTTCTAAAACCGTTAAATTTTTTAAAATAAGTGGATTCTGCGATAAATAGGAAACGTGATCAAAAGTATATGTCGATGCATTCTTTTTATCAATTAATTGATTATTATAAAATATCTCACCTTCATACTCGCTATCTAGACCAGCAATAATTCTTAAAAAGGTTGATTTTCCTGATCCATTATGACCTTTTAAAACAAATAAACCATTATTTGGTAAGAGGATATTAACATCACTATAAAGTTGTTCATCAAACTTTTTTGACATGTCTCTTATTTTTATCATAAATTTATTATTCCCCACACTTAGTCACAAATATTATGTGAAAAAATTGTTTCTATAATAATTATACATCCACATAAAATTTATACAACTTAAGAAAACGAAGATAAAAAAATCTAGATAATTGTCTAGATTCTCTGATACATTAATTATTTTAATTATTAATTACTTTTACACTCTTTCTTATTGAGTTTTTTAAATCAAAGAAAACAATTTCACTTAAAAAGAGAATTAATATTAAAATCATAGTTTATGGAAGAAAACATACTATTCTTTTATTGGCGATAATAAATAAGAGTCAATATTATTTAATTTCTTCGTGGAGTCAATATTTTTTAAAGATGTTTCAAGTCTTTTTTCTGCCCATTCTATAAGCTTATCTGGATTCTCAATTTCATCTTTGTGTTCCTTTATATATTGAATTCTAAATTTAGAGTTCTGCACGTTCCAATTTCCGAAGTTAAAGGTTATAGGTGCAAATACTAAAACATCATCTTTATCTCCAAATGTAGATATAGCATCAATAAAAAAGCAAAAACAATTTTTAGAATAATATGCAATAGTTTCCAACATATCATTATACTGTTTTTCATAATCAAATTTCTTTTGATTTGTTTTGATAGGGAATATTTTCTGATTATTTCCATAAGCTTCTCGCATTTCAAACAACGACAATGGTTTATTATCTTTATCTACTACATAACAGTTTGAAGTTGGATCAAGCATTATCCATTTATTTAAATTTCTATCATATATCTCGACTACTACATGATTATCCATATCAAATGGAGAATACGGCATCATAAAACATCTTCTAGCGTATATTCCTATAGCCAATAAACATTCTTGCAAAATTTTTGATTTGTTCAAGCAATTGATTCCTTGATTCTTATTTTCAAAACTATATTCTAACAAGTCTAAAGCATTACATTCAATATGATTATCATAATAACTTGAGTGATAAAGCCTTTTTGAAAAATAATTAAGCAATCTCTTCGCTTTAGAGAAATCATTGCCTTTCCCAGCAATTTCCTCTAAATTATATTTTTCTTTTAATTTTATGAACTCAGGACAATCAAAATTATATATTATATCTTTAGCCAATCCATTGGTAGATAATGGATTGTTCGCAATTATTCCGTTATAAATTTGCAAAAAATTCTCCTGTATTTGCAAGTATTCTTTTTTATTCATACTACTTTCTCCTGCTTAATTTCGACATATCATAAACAATAAAATATTCATATGTCTAATACAAATCATCAGCAATTTCTTCTTCTAATTCTTATCAATCTTTGTCAACTTGTTAACTACATTAAAGATTAACTATCATAATATCCTATTATATCTAAAAATAAACTTAAATCATCAATAAATGAAGCTAATTAATTTTGTATTTTCTTAGTTAATCCCAAGTATCGTGCTTATATTTTACAACAAATTTATAAAGAAATTTCAATATAAGAATTTTTTTGTTATATCTTTTATGAATCCATATAGATTTTCGTTTTCATTCTATAAAAATCTAATAGCAACTTGTTAGCAATAAAAATTATAAATCTAATATTATTATAGTTATAGTCACAAGAATTGCTTTTGTTATTAAAACTAAGGCCTTTATCATTGTATATTTAGTCATAATATGAACCTCTGAAGGAGAGCTGGGTAATTGGTATCTAATTCAACATCTATCAAATAATTTCATTTTGTTTAATATCTAAGTTTGTCATCATTTATTACTTTCTATCTTTTCCAATATTGAGAAGCAGTTGTTTTATTATCATATAATAACTACTTTTTAAATAATTTATAAATAAATAATCTACAACAATTTTGCAAGAATTTCTTCTAGCGATTCTTGTAAATTCAATCTCAATATATTTTTTTCTTTTTCTAAAATGTTTTATTCATACCTTGTCATTGCATGTATATATTGCTCTAAAGAGACTATTTATTAGTAATAAAGACACTATTATAAAATAAAAGAGCTCATATTTCAGAGCTCTTGATTAGTACAAATAAACTTTATAATTATTCTTTCTTTTTTATAATGTAAATTATTCCTATTATAAGTGGAATAGCAAACACATATGTGGAATAAAAGAAAATATTCCAAAATAGATTAAATGTATCATTTTTAGGAAAAGGAATATAACGTAAAATCTCCATTACCATACCTAACAGAAATGAAATTATGAAAAGTATAAAGAAAATACATAATATGATTTTCATAGTTTTTTTCATGTTTTTCACTCTCCTTTCTGCCATAAGCACTATATAACTAAAGCTTTTGGAAAATAATTATTAATTATCTTCTTCTTTTTTTATCTTAGTAACTAATAATTTTTCAATTGATTGATTCTTATCTAAAGCGAGAACTTTTAATTTATATCCTGATAATTCAACCTCATCACCTAATTTAGCAAAATTATCATCTAATAATTCAATACAATAACCACCTATTGTGACATACTCAGTATCGATATCTTCATAATCAATCGAGAACAATTTACAAAAATCTTCTAAATTAAAGGATCCATCAACTATATATGATCCATCTTTTCTTATAGAATACATCGCGTCAACATCATCTTTTTCATCCCAGATATCGCCTACGATTTCTTCTAGAATATCTTCCATTGTTAAGATACCTTCAATTCCTCCGTATTCATCGATAATTAAAGCAAAGTGTTTCTTTTCTTTCTTAAACACTTTTAAAATATTATTAATCTCAGCTGAACGAGGGAATCTCAAAGGTTCTATCAATAATTTTTTTAAGTCAATCGGTTCTTTTTTAAGTTTCAAAATCATCAATTCCTTAGTTGAGACATAACCGATTATATTATCTATAGTATCTTTAAATACTGGCACTCTAGAATATTTAAATAAATTAGGATTGTTAAGACTTTCCTCGATATCATCTTCAATATCTAAAGCGTACATATCTACGCGAGGAGTCATTATTTCATAAGCTTCCGTCGTGGTGTAGGTGATCGCATCATGAATAATTTCAGCTTCCTCTTCATCGAGAGTTCCTTGTTTTTCAATATCATCAACCATCTCGTGTAAATCATCTTCAACAACTTCTATATCCTCAATATACTTATTGAAAGGATAAGCGATTAAACTTCCAAAAGATGAGACGACAAAAGTGATTGGAGTCAAAATATAATTTAAGCAATTTATCACTTTTGAATATATTAATGTCATCTTTAAATTATAGATTTTACCTAATGATTTTGCGATTATCTCTCCAATTGTGATTTTAATAATTAAGATAATCATAGAAGCTATGAAACCCCAAGTCTCCGCGATAGATATAATGTTAGTTTCATCTCCACCTAAGATTAAATAGCAAAGATTGACACCTAATAAAGTTGCAACGGAATCTAAGCAGGCATTAATTGTGTCATTTAATAATAAGATTGTTGAGATGGTCTTATCATAATTAACAGTTAATTTCTTAGCCCTAGCGATTCTTTTTTGCTGCTTTTTATCAGTTATTAAATCATATCTTAAAGGATTAATTGATCCATAAGCCATATCTGAAGAAGAAAAGAAAAAAGATAAAGATATCATCACAAAAAGGACTATTGCGTATATGGCTATTAATATTTCTCTAGACATGACGAGTCTCCTTCTTTAATGAATCAAAAGGATGTTCATCGATATCATCTATCAAGACCTCTAAAAGATCTTCCATTGAGATGATTCCTAGCAAGGTTTCCTTATCATAAACTAATCCAAGATGAACTTTTTCTTTGTTTAAAACATCAAAAGCTTCATCGATATTCATGCTTGCATCTATCTTCACCACATCTTCTAAAATCGAACGAATTTCAAGATGAGGATCTCGCGTATACTCTTCAAAATAAGTCTTTAAAACTAAAATACCTACAATATTTTCTTTAGTTTCTTCATAGCAAGGAATTCTAGAGTACTTAGAATTAATAATCTTTTGATTTACTTCATCGATAGTGATGTTATCGATATCTATCATAGTAACATCTTCAATTTTTATGTATTCGTCTTTTACTTTTTTAGACACGAATTCAAAAGCATTTTTTAAAATCTCTTTTTCATTATTTTCAAATAATTTTTCTTTATCATCCTCATCTTCTTCATTTATCGCCTGCGAGGCTACGTGAATTAAATCTTCTTTAGTTAATAAAGAATCCTCTTTAATTTTAAATAATTTATGAACAAGAGCTAAGATTCCCTTAAATAAAATAATTATAGGAAACAAAATTATATTCGTAATCGTCACAGGGTAAGCCAAAATTACCGCGAGGTGATTTGGTAAAGTCTTAGAAAGTATTTTAGGAACTGTATCTGAAACAATATAGACTAAAAATGCCATGACAATTGTTGAGACGATAGCCTCAATTCCATCCGCCCAACCTAAAGCAAGTGACATATTATAAAAAAGCATCGCTGAAAGATAAGACATGAAGGTTTGAACAATATTATTACCGACTAACACGGTAACTAATGTGTTATCAAACTTCTCTATCAGTCTTACGATTAGCTTAGCAGTAAAGTTATTTTTGCTAGCTTTAGCTTTAAAATGATATTTATTACAGTTAGTGTAGGCATTTTCAGATGCTGAATATATTCCAGAGATAATTAACAATATAGCGATGATGACCCATACAAGGTAGCTAGGCATTCCTAGCACCGTAGGTTCTTGAGCATCAGCTGTTAAAGTAGTAAAGCAACATATCGGAATTTCCACGATTGAAAAGTCCTCCTTTAGTTTAAAATCATAAAAAAGAATCTATATTTTTTCAAGTAATTAACATAAAATTGCAAAGAATATGATAACTAAATAGCAAATATAAGTTATAATTCCTTTGCTATGAATTATATTGCTTTGCTTCTATTACTTGGAGTTGTAATCGCCCTTTGCATCTTCATAAATAAAGTCTCCGACAAATTTAAAATACCATCCTTATTACTGTTTATCGGTTTAGGATTAATTTTTGGAGTGATTTTTAGATTAGTAAATCTAGGTAATTTTACTGAATATAATATTGGAAACGTCGTTTGTTCAATCTTATTAGTTTTCGTGATCTTTTTTGGAGGATTTGGGACGAATTTTAAAGCTGCTAAACCGGTTATCAAACAATCTATAGTTCTTTCATTAGTGGGAACTTTAGCTACCGGATTTTTATTAGGCGGAGTAGTTTATTTAATCTTCATGATATTGCCTTTTGGTAATATTTCCTTTTTAGAAGCTTTACTCATCGGCGCGGTTATCTCTTCTACCGACGCAGCTTCGGTGTTTGATATTTTAAGAAGAAGAAAGCTAAATTTAAAATATAACACCGCGTCTATGCTAGAAGTTGAATCTGGATCAAATGATCCGATGTCATATTTATTAACCTTTATTCTAGTGAGCCTTCTCTCCATTAATTATGGTATTAGCAATGATTCCTATGCTTGGTATAAAGTTATCATAATGTTTATTTCTCAAATCGGTCTAGGTGCGATATCTAGAGTTGGATTTGGTCTATTAGGTGTCTTTATTTTAAAAAAGACTAATCTATCTTCCTCGCATGGCTCAACTTTATTTTTATTAGCTTTAGGTCTTATATCCTATTCTCTACCATCGATTTTACCTCCTGCTTTTGCTGGTAACGGCTATTTAGGATGCTATATTGCTGGATTAATTTTAGGTAATTCTAAAATTCCTGAAAAAAGAGAAAGCGTTAAATTCTTTGATAATGTCACTTCTATCTCTCAAATGATCATCTTCTTCTTATTAGGTCTTTTAGCTACTCCAGAATGGTTGATAAAAGTTGAGACTTTAGTCCCTGCTGTATTGATTTTTATCTTATTAACTATAATAATTCGACCTTTAGTGGTCTTTTCAATCTTAGCCCCAACTAAAGCTAAACTAAATCAGATAGTATTAGTTGCTTTTGGAGGACTCCGCGGAGTCGCTTCCATAGTCTTTGCAACCTATGCGATGAGCATGCTTGGTGAAGATAATTTACCTTATGATATCTTTTCTATCATCTTCATCGTCGTCATCTTATCCTTAGTCTTACAGGGAAGTTTTTTACCAAATGTAGCCACGAAATTAGATATGATTTCTTTAAATGACGATGTCATGAAAACATTCAACGATTACACGGATGAAAAAGATATTTCCTTCTTTAAATTAAACATTACTAAAAATCATTCTTGGTGCAATAAGCTTTTAAAAGAATGCGTAACTCCTAAAGATTTTTTGATTGTATTAATTATGCACGATGGGAAAGCATCAGTCCCTAACGGTAACTCAATAATTTTAGAAAATGACTCTTTAATCTGCTGCGCGCCTTCATTTAATTCCGACGAAGAAGGGTTCGATCTTTCTGAAATTAACGTCATCAAAAATTCGCCTTTTATCAACAAGCATATCTATGAAACCGAATTACCTAAAGGAACATTGATCGTCTTAATCAAACGTAACGGAAATAATATCGTTCCAAATGGAATGACTGTGATATTAGAGGAAGACACTTTAGTAACTTTAAATATTAATAAATCAATTTAATTATTATAACGCGCGATAATCAGATAATTTTAAATCAATAGTTAAATTATCTTCTTCAACGACAAATGTTGAATTTCCTGTGCTATTTACTGTAAAAGAATAATCTGGGCTGATTTGCTTTGGTTCTAAAGCAATCCAAATTCGATCTGAAACTTCCTCGCCTTCTACAAACACTTGAGCAAAGTATTCATGACCGACAGCGTATTTAATATTTTCCATGCTAACTGAAGTATAAGTGTCACTTATCTCAATTGGGACTTGTTTCACTTGGTCAGCTGAATAGCCATAGACTTCTTCGCTAGGCGCGTTATCACCGATTGAAAAAGTAATTGAAGTAATATTTGTTGAGTTTTCTTCAATGATCGTATCTAAACCTGTTAAATCAACATTAAGATTTAAATTATAAGTATCTACCTCAATCGTTCCATATTCTTTAATGGTTATATCTACGCATATAACTGTGTTTTTGCTAATCGTAGATGAGCCATTATTTGGATGAACTTGAATTTTGAGTTTTGATTGACCTGGTTTTACTTTTGTTCTATCTAATTCTACATCTATCGCGTATATTTCATTGCTTCCTGAAGAACCAACAATATCAGAATTTTTAACAATATCTAAGGATACTGAACCTTCTGGTAACACATCTTCATTTTCAGCGATTATTTTGGTTTCTCTATCTAATAATCCGGTGCAGCCATTCCAGGTTTGATCCGTCATCAAACGGATTGTAGCTTCTGGAGGAAACTGATCATCCTCCGCGGCTGTAGAAAAT
Source organism: uncultured Bacilli bacterium (assembly GCA_944332525.1). Taxonomy (GTDB): domain Bacteria; phylum Bacillota_I; class Bacilli_A; order RFN20; family CAG-449; genus CALVJO01. The sequence continues at coordinate 33,751 of CALVKD010000047.1, forward strand.
AAAAAGCTAGATTCAGCTACCGAAAGACCATTATCCTCAGTAACAATGGTAAAATCTTCTTGAGGAATCGATGTTTCCTCAGTTGTTTGAGAGGTAGTAGATTGAGAGATTAAGGCTATAGAACTTGTCTGAGAACCATTACAAGCAAAAAGCATGGTTAGTAATAATAAAGAAAGTGAGCTTTTAATAATTTTCTTCATAATAAATCTCCTGTTTTTTCAATTATATATGCTTTTAAAGGAATTTAAAAGTAGGCGAGTTATATTTGCTACATTAAATAGAAATTGCAATATATTACATTTTCTTTTCAAATCGAAAAAATAAATTATTTTCTATAGGAATATTGCCAGAAGTTTCTCCTTTTTGATGCGGATCACAATGCTTAGGAGAAAAAAATTCTACTATTTTAAACCCTAAGCAATTTACATAAAAATGGATATTTCTCTTATCGTAATATGGGTATGGGTCACCCACATTTTCGTGCTAGGAAATTTATCTTCAATTGCTTTGAATAACTTGTATCCAATTCCTAAATTTTGATATTGGTTGCTAACATATAATAAATCTAATGAATTCATTTGGGTCTCCTCGTTAATTAAAACGACAGCTTTCATTGCTTGAAATGAATCATCCCATAAGTTCATTTGGTGAATCATTTTAGTACCTACCAGTATCCATTTTTATTTGCACCTATTCGTGCAATTATTCCAGAATATTTTAATTGTTTTAAATTCTTTTTTACTCCTGGTTCAGACAAACCGGTAATTACCATTAATTGATTTATAGTAACATTTGGATTATTTCTAATTGCAGAAATTATTTTTTCTTTAGTGCCATTTACTTTATTGGATACTTTATTAGATACTATAAACTTATTTACTTCAATTTTTTCGAAAGGAATTGTAACTATTATTCTATTTTTTTCAATTTTAATTGAATCTTTTCCGTATCTACCAACAATTTTTGGATCTCCTCTACCTGAACGTTCACTGATTCTTAGCTGAAGAAAAATAGAAGCAAGAACATCATTAACTGGTAAACTAGCACCACTATAAAAAGCCCTTCTCATCCTGATCCAATAATTAAAAAAGTCCGATATTATTAGATGAACCCCGTAACGGATTAAACTAATTCAGGCCAAAAGTAAACCTCATCCAAGAGTTTATAGCTCAAGGGTGAGGTTGTTTTGTTATTTAATTACAGGTCCTAAATTAACAGCAACATTCGGAACATCTAATTTTATATCCGTAGGAAATGAATAATTACCATACTCATCAAAAACTTCTGCATTATTTTCAATTTCTTTTTTTTTGCCGTAATTAAGCATAATCAAAGCTTCTTCTACAGAAATTAACTTAATATTGTCGTCTTGTTTCATTTTAGTCTTACCTCTTTCCATTAATTATAAAAGAATTGCCGTCATGCGCCTCAATAAGTTTAATTGCTGAAGGATCTGTATATGTAGAAAGCAAATATGTATGATAGATTGATAGTACTTTATCCTGAAAATTTGGATCAAGTTCTAATTTTTTCACATTAAGACCTATTTTTTTGCATTTTTCATAATCAAAATGGCGGTCA
>CALVKD010000048.1 GCA_944332525.1 uncultured Bacilli bacterium
AAATAATTTGAAATTAATGAATAATAGACCTAGAAAATGTTTGCAATATAAAACACCTAAAGAAATATTAGGTGTCTAGTCATTTATGTAGTGTTGCATTTAATTTGATAAATCATCTATAAAAAAACATGCTATACAAGCATGTTCATTTTTTTTATAAAGTTTGCGTTAAAACAATTTTGAATTTGCTTTTATCAAATTTATGACTTTCTTGTAACAATGCATTATAATCGCGGCTAAGCGCGAATACTGTTGATCCAGATCCAGACATCATCGACATAGCAAACCCGTCTTTTTTTAAAGTAGTTAATACTTCTTTGATTTCTGGAACTAATGCGCAGGCAGGTTTATAAAGAGAGTTCTTCATTTCTTCGGCGATTACTTTGTCATCTCCGTTTTCTAAAGCCTCAATCATTCTTTCAATATTGCTAGTTTCCGGTTTTGTTTCTAAATTATCAAAATCGTGATAAGCTTGTGCAGTTGAAACGCCTTGATTTGGTTTGATGAGTAAGACGTGATAACGTGTCTTTAAATTGAAGAAAGATAAATCTCCTCCGATGCCTTGGCATCTAGCAGCGTGATTGAATAAGCAGAATGCGACATCTCCTCCAATGGTTTTCGCCATATCAATAAGTTGGTCGTCTTTTAATTTTAATTTTGCCATTTTATTAATCGCGTTAATAACCGCGGCAGCATCAGCAGATCCACCGGCTAAACCAGCTTGCATCGGAATTTTTTTGTGAATATGAATCAAGTAACGTGATTTTAAAGAAGTTGCTTCTTTTAATGTGAGATAAGCTTTGTATGAAAGATTGCTTTCATCGGTCGGTAAATCTTCATCATCTGATGTGATGTAGGTATCGTAATCTTTTGGCAAAGTTTCTAATTCTAGCACATCATGTAAAGCAAGAGGGATTGATATCATATCAACATCGTGATAGCCATCATCCATCTTATCAAAGACATTGAGAGCCAGATTGATTTTTGCGTAGGCTTTAATAGTAAAAACCATCGGTTGCATTTCTCCTTGACTGAATTCATTATAATGATATTTTTATAAAACTTAAATATAAAAGATTAATCATGGTAATGAAGAAGTAAAACCATTTCTCTTAATACTTTACAAGCGACTTGTGAAGAAACCATAGAAGGGTCGTAATGCGGCGACAATTCAACGATATCTGCTCCGACAATATTGTTTAATCCGCGCATATCAAGAATAGCTTGCTGTAATTCTTTATAGGTGATACCTCCAGCTTCAGGTGTTCCAGTTCCTGGGAAGATAGATGGATCGAGAACATCAAGGTCAATGGTGATATAAACAGGTTTATCCTTTAAGGTCTTGATGCATTCATCTAATCCGACGAGATCAAATTTTCTTAAATGAGTATGACCTTCGGCAGCCCATTTAAATTCGCTTCTATCTCCAGAGCGGATACCGAATTGATAAATTCTGCCATCGCCGAGTAAGTCGTAGCATTTTCTTAAAACAGTCGCGTGTGAAAGTTCGCGGCCTAAGAATTCTTCTCTTAAATCGGTATGAGCGTCGAAATGAATAATATGTAAATCTGGATATTTTTTGACATATTCACGAATAGTACCTAAGGTGACTAAATGTTCTCCGCCGATCATCATAGTTTTCTTTCCATCGCTAAGAATATCCGCGGTGACTCTAGAGATTTCATCTAAATCGGCTTCAACATCACCCATCGGTAAATCTAAATCGCCGATATCACAAGTTTTATAATCTTTTAAATCGCGGTCAAAATATGGTGAATACCATTCCATGCCAATTGATTCTTGACGTATTGATGGGCCGGCAAAACGAGTACCTGGACGGAATGAACAGGTTGCATCCATCGGTGAAGAGAAGATGATAACATTAGCTTCATCATAATTTGCATCGCAGCTTTGGAATACAGATATATTTCTTTCGTATTTCATTTTTTTACTCCTTTACGACTTTAATCATGCCTATTTCGGAATCTTGCATAATGGTTCCTTTAGACTTTATATAGAATTTATAAAGATCAATAACATCTTTACTGATTTTTTCACCTGGAATTAAAATTGGAATTCCTGGTGGATATATCATAACAGATTCACATGAGATTTCGCCTTCTGCCATATAAAGAGGTATAGATTTATATTCTGAAAAATATGCTTCACGTGGAGAAATAGCGATATCGCCATAATCATAATTAAGAATTGGGACGCGGTGACGTTTAGATGTTCCGTAATATTTTTCGGATAAGCCCTTAAATGCAGCTATTAATCTATCGACATCATTTTTTGTTGAACCAATCGCGAGAATAGCTAAAACGAGGTTTGTTTCAGCGAGTTCTAGTTGAATGTTATAAGTTTTTCTAATTTCCTTATAGATTTCAAATCCTGATTTGTTTAATCCATCAACTCGGATAACTAAACGTGTATCATCAAATTCGTAACGTCCAGAATTTTCATGGTTGCAATAACTTTTATCAAGAACTGAAACACCTTTTATCTTATTTAATTCTTTAATCGCGTATTCAGTTAACTTGCGTGTATTATTTAATATTTTTTTCCCATGTAAAGCCATATGCTTTCTTGAGGCGTCTAATGATGCTAGAAGAATATGTGATGGTGACGTTGAACCAAACATTGTATAAGCTTTTCTAACACGGGTATAGTCAATGTTATTTCCTTTGATTAAAATTGCTGATGATTGGGTTAAAGACCCACATGTTTTATGAATGCTTAAAGATGCGATATCCGCATTGCATTCCATCGCGGAAGGTGGTAATTGATCACAGAAAGATAAATGTGCTCCATGAGCTTCATCAACCATAACGATAACATCTCTTTTATGTGCTTCTTCAACTAATCTTTTTAAGTCGCAGCTGACACCAAAATAAGTTGGATTAATAACAAATAGAGCTTTAACGTCTGGGTTACTATCCATAGCTTCGATATATGTTTCCACTTTAACTCCATCAGCAATACCCAATTCATGGTTATATTCAGGATCAACAAAGATTGGTATAGCACCTGATACAATTAAACCATTGATTGCAGATTTATGAACATTACGCGGTAAAATAATTTTTTCTCCGCTATTGACGCAGCCCATAATCATCATCATAATTCCAGAGGTAGTTCCGTTAATTAAAAAGATTGCTTTATTAGCCTTAAAAGCTTCCGCCATTAATGATTCAGCTTCATATATAACTCCGGTACCTTTGTATAGATTATCAATACCGATAGGAGCGTTTACATCGTATTTAAAAACATCAATTCCAATTGCGTCGGAAAGATCATTATGAATTGCTCCCATTTTATGACCTGGAACATCAAATGGAACGGGATCAGATTCCACATATTTTTTTATCGCGGTTAGCAAAGGTGTCTTTTTTTGACGTTCGTAGTTCACTTTACTTTTTTCCTCAAACCTAAATTTCTACGTTAAAAATAATATTATTTTAATAATTAAAATACAATAAAAATTAAATATATTTTTTAGTAAAAAAGGCTCATTTTATGAGCCTGATTTTTATTCTTTTTTTGGCGCTTCTTTTTCTGCTAAAATTTTTAAGCTTTCGTTAATACTTGTTAGTAAATCAATCTCTGTTGGACCTTTAACTTCTGGCTGAGGTCTTGCCTCTGGATGTTCTTTATAATATGCTTCAAGTTTAGCATTTGCTCTTTTAGCTCTAAGGTTTCTTAATGAAGTATACACTTTAAGTACAACAAATAAAACTAGCGCAATTATAACAAAAGAAATCGCTGCATTAATAATTGAACCCCAATTGATTATAGCTAAACCTTTATAATAGTATTTACCACCGATAGAAGTATATAAAGTCGATAAAGCTGATTGATTATAAGTTACCCCATCAATTGTAATTCCTGAGACAAATTGTTGTGTTGTAATTACTTGATATGCTTTTCCTAATGGCGAAATTTGTGATGAATTTGCAGCAGGTAAAACAGTTACTAATCCATTAAGTCCTCCAGGAACACCCCATGTTGCTAATGATAACAAAATATTGGTGAAGGCTGTAACAATAGCACCGAAAGCAGAACCCATGATGACACCAACAGACAAATCAATAACATTGCCTCTAGTGATAAATTTTTTGAATTCCGCCATCAAACCATTAGCTTTTTTAATGCTTTTTGAATTTTTTATGTTTTTTATTGTTTCTTTCATAATAACTCTAACCTTTCCTTTTTATAGTTTAGCAGTTATTGATTATAAGTTGTATCTATCTAATTAAAATTAATAATATATTCAAAACTTGTTCCATCGTTAAATTTTTTATCGATGAAGAAATTGGAAAATTTTTTTATAGAAAAAGAAGTCTTACCTTGAAATAATGTTGATGAAGTGAAATATCCACCTTTATCAAAAGAACGATTACCATTTGATTCAATTAATCTAATTTGATCAAATTCATTTTTTAAAAATGAACTATGATATTGTTCTTCTTCGCATCTTTCTCCGGATAAAGTATTCACAATTGGTAAAACGACTGAACGCGTTGATACTGTGTCGGTTAAGGCATCATATTCTTTAGACAGACTTTCTCCATAAAGGATAAATTCTCGATTATCTACATGGTAGAGTTTATAACCGCTTAAAGAAGGTAATGCTACATATCCGTTGAGAATAGTATTTATATCGTATTTATTTAGTCCTTCAGGGGTATAGTATTCCACTAATAAAAATTCATCAAAAGGATTAAATTTGTTTCCACTTTGATTATTGTCTATTACGATACATTGATCGGCGCTTAGAGAAGATGAGGTTAATGTTATTTTGCTATTACCATAGACTAAATAAGGCTTAATCCATCCTAAAGCTAATTTTGAATAAGTATCAAAATCACCAGCATTAAGATCCATCATCGTTAATCTGCCCATTGGCGAATAATAGACATCATCACCATAGTTATAATAATCCTCTAATCCTAAAGCATGACCTGTTTCATGGATTATCGTTTGAGGAGAGATATTATTATCTTCACTAATAACTGGAACTTCATAACGTTTTCCAGCTTCGGTTCTAATTACGTAATCGCAATAACCATTAAGAAGCGTATCAAATGACGTAATAGTGAATGTGGATAATTTTGGAGTTGATACGTTAATTATTGGCGAAGAAGTCGTGGTTGTTATGGTATAGGACCAAAAGACATCGTTATTATATGCTTCTGGATTAATATCTTGATTATAGTCGTGCAATAGGTCTTCCAATGTATGATAATCGTAAGCGGAGTAAACAAAATACACTTGATCTAAATAACCATCTTTATCGCTATCATAGTTTGAAAAATCTAAATCTTGTTTATAAACATAATTATCCATCAATCTTCTAAGCGCGTTAATTAATTGATTTTGAGTTAGATTACCTGCTGTTACATTATCAGATAAAAGTCCATACTCCCATAAATCAACCCAATTTAAAATATCGGCATGGATATTTAATTTGCCAAAACTTGATTCTTCATAATATGTATGAATAGAAGGATAACCTCCTTTGAGAGGAGATGTGGAATTGAAAGCTTCATCAAGTAACGATAAATAGCTTTCAGTTGCTGTTTCTTCATATCCGCGGATAATGATAGGAACAACTAAAACATTTATATCTCCAGTTGAAGGCATAACTACGTGCCCGGTTGGCACTTGCAGAGATTTATATGTATTCACAATTTCAACCTGATTTGGAGAATAATAATTATTAAAACTCTCATCATTATTTAAAGTAATTTCAATTTCACCGGTTGCAGGAGAACTAAAAAGACCACATGATGTTAAAAACGGTAAAATTAATAAAGCTAAATATATTTTCTTTTTCATAAAACTAATCCTTTTTTAAAGTTTAGATGATATTTATAAACCGTAGTTTAACTTTTCAAAAGGATAGACAATATTTTCTCTTTTTCTAATTTCATCTAGAACTTTAAGAATAGCTAAAGAATCTTCCTTGGTCATTTCTTGGCATTGCAATAAATTATTTTTTAAAGCTTCCTTAACTTTTATAAATTGATATTCATAACCATTTACTATATTGGTGAAATTAACTTTTGTGATATGACTATTAAAGTTTACTTCAGCTTTTTTGTGAAGATTAATTCCATTTACTTTAAGCGAGCCATTCTCAGCTTTTAATATAAAATTGCTAAACATAGGTTTAGCCATAGATATTTTAATGTTGACTCTAGTTTTGTTATTGAAAAGTAACGTTATGTCATCATCTTTATCAACGCCTGTTTTTAAAAGGTGATATTTTAAGTCGGTAAGTTGGCAATCATTTCCTAGTAAATTCATAACCATGCAGATAGGATATACTCCTAAGTCGAGAAGAGCTCCTCCAGCTAAAGAAGGATCCCTAAGTCTTTTAATATGTTTGAGGTACATTCCAAAAGTTATTTTTACCTGTGAAATATTATTAAAAGATGACATTAAAGTTTTTAAATACCTACTAGCAGGAGTAAAACGCGTCCAGAAAGCTTCTTGTAATAGCAATTTCTTTTCTTCAGCTAATTTAAACATCGCTTCAGCTTGTTTATAGTTGACACATAAAGGCTTTTCACACAATACGTTTTTGTTATGTTCTAAAGACATTTTGATATGTTTATAATGCTCTGAATGAGGAGTAGCTATATAAACTAAATCAACGTTAGAATCTTTTAACATTGCCTCATATGATCCATAGAAATGTTTAATATTATTTTCTTCAGCAAAGGATTTGCTTTTTTCTTCTTTGCGCGATGCACATGCATAAAGAACTATTTCTGGGTCTTTTAAAGCGTTTAAAGTTTTACATATTGTTCTAGCAATTAAGCCAGTGCCGATAATGCCAATATTCATATTTTTACCTCACATTGATATTATTATAACAAAATGAAATTAAAAATAATTGTTATTTGATTAGTCTTTGTTTATGATATTAATGCCATCGCGATTCAATGATGTGAACCAGGTCAGGACAGGAATGTAGCAGCCTTAAGCAAACATTGTCTGTGCGGTGGTTTTATTTTTATGAAAGACGATAAGTATTATCTTGAGCAAGCATATTTAGAAGCTATAAAAGCTGAACAGATTGATGAAGTGCCAATTGGATGCGTCATCGTTTTAAATGATGAAATAATTGCTCGTGGATATAATAAAAGAGAAAAAAATAAATCGGTTATTAGTCATGCTGAAATAGAGGCTATGAAAAAAGCCTCGGAGAAATTAAATTCTTGGAGGCTAGATAACTGTGAAGTATATGTAACTTTAGAACCTTGTCTAATGTGTGCTTCAGCTTTGCAGCAAGCGCATGTGAAACGGATTATATATGGAGCTAAATCTTTAAAAACCGGCGCGCTTGGTACTTTTTTTGATATAAACTCTTTAAGCAATCTGAATCATTATCCATTAGTGAGTTATCTTCCAGATGAAAAATGCTCATTAATTATAAGTAATTATTTTCGCAAAAAACGTTAGAGAGATAAAAGATTAATTAAAACCTTGCACATATCTTCCATTTCTTCAACGACGACATGCTCATATCTGCCATGGCAAGCGTAATCGCCGGTACCGACATTAGGGCATGGAAGACCCATATAAGAAATTCTCGCCCCATCGGTTCCACCGCGAATAGCGATAAATTTGTAAGGCACATTAACATTTTCATGAGCTTTAACTAATTTATCAATTGGTGAAAAGTCCTTATCAAAGCATTTTTTCATATTTAGATATTGCTCTTTAATTGTTAAAGAAACTTTGCCGTGAGGATAGCGGTTTTGGATAGTTTCTGCGGCTAATTCCAACTGGCGTTCTTTTTCTTTTAACTTTGAGTAATCATGGTCGCGGATTATATAATCAAGACTAGCTTTTTCGACATCACCTTCGATATGATCAAGGTGGATAAAACCTTCATAACCTTCAGTTAATGAAGGAATTTGCAAACTAGGTAAAAGATTATTAAATTCAATAGCTAATAATGCGGCATTGACCATTTTGCCTTTTGCATCGCCTGGATGGATGCCAACACCTTCAATTTCAACATGAGCTGCTGAAGCATTGAAGTTCTCGTAGGAAATTTCTTCTTCGCTACCTCCGTCGATAGTATAGGCGAAATCTGCATCCATTTTTTCTGTAGAAAAGTGATCAGCTCCAGCACCTATTTCTTCATCCGGTGTAAAGCAAACCCTAATTGGATGATGTTTAATTTCAGGATTAGAAACAAAATATTCTAGAACTGACATAATTATTGATATACCGGCTTTATCATCGCCACCTAATAAATGTTCGCCATCAGTTACGATTAAGGTTTTGCCTTTTTTGCTTTTTAATGAAGGAAAATCATTTACTGACAAAGTATAAGTATCGTTAAGAATTATATCTTTTCCATCATAATTATTGATAATTCTCGGTTCAAAATTGCCTCCCTGCAATGATGGAGATGTATCCATGTGTGCAATGAGACCTATTTTTTCTTTATTGTCATCGCCATCTAATTTTGCATAGACTAAGCCGTATTCATCAATATAAGATTCAATATGCATTTTATCTAATTCAGCTTTTAAGACTTTTGCTAAGTTTAATTGCTTAGCGGTTGATGGATAGGTTAAAGAATGTTCATCAGACATTGTATCAATCTTGGCATAGCGTATTAATTTTTCAGCAATTTTTTCCATATTTAATTTGTTCCTTTCAATGATAAAAGTTTATTGCACATAACCGCACAAGTTGAAGAAATATATGAAATCGGACTTTGATTAGGATCTTTTATCCAGCGCATATAAAGATTAGCTATTCCGGAAACTAAAAAGTAAATCGTATATTTATTTATAGAAGAAAATAATTTGAAATCTTTATCAAATTTTTCGAGAAGTGTCTTTGAAAAATAATCATCGACTTTATTAATAAAAATAATATATTGATTAGTTTTAGACAATAATTGATAATATTCAATATTTTTCAAAATAAAGTTGTCGACATATTGAAAAAAGACTTCAAAATTTTTAAAGTTTCCAAGTAAAAGTTCTACATGAATAGCTGAGATATCGGTAATCAACTCTTGGAAAAGTTCATCAAGAATATCCATAGTATTATGATAATAGGCATAAAATGTTTTTCTATGAATGTTTGCGTGCAGACATAATTCGGTAACAGTTATTTCTGCAATTTCTTTTTGAGCGAGTAATTCTAAAAGTGCACGTCGCAAACTATCTTTTGTTTTATGGCTTCTTTTGGTCATATATTTCACCTAGTTAAAGTATAGCATATACAAAAAGACAATATTAAAGGTTTGTTATTGTTTTAAGAATAATAGTTTTAATTAAAGATATTCCTGTATTGAAAATAAAAACAATTTTAATAATCTTTACTTATAGTAAAGGTTTATTTTGAATATAATTTTTAATAAGCAATAAAAACAATAATATATTTAATTTTTTTGCTTGATTAAAGAGGTAAATATTTGCTATTATATCAACGGCTTTACGAAGCTTTCTTTAAATCGATTGGAGATTTAAGGCGGAAGGAGTACAAAGATGAAACAAGGAATTCACCCAACGTATTATCAATGCAAAGTCACATGCGTTACATGCGGTAACACTTTCATGACTGGTTCAACCATGAAAGAAATCCGGGTTGATACATGTGCTAAATGCCATCCATTCTACACCGGTAAACAAAGATTTACACAAGCAGATGGACGTATTGATCGTTTCAACAAGAAATACGGAATCAAGTAAAAAACAAACAATTAGCCATCCTGCAGGATGGCTTTTTATTTTAGGAGGAAGATATGGGAAAGTTTTATATTACAACACCAATTTATTATCCGAGTGCTAAACTTCATATCGGGCACGCTTATTGTACTACTTTAGCTGATGTCATTGCTCGTTATCATCGCGAAAAGGGTGATGAAACTTATTTTTTAACTGGCACTGATGAACATGGTGAAAAAATTCAAAAAAATGCTGAAGCTGCTGGAAAGACACCTCAAGAATTTGTCGATGAAATTGTAACTGGTATCCAAAAACTTTGGAAGACTCTTAGAATTAGTAATGATGACTATATTAGAACTACAGAAAAACGTCATATGGATGTCGTTCAAAAAGTATTTACGAGAATGTTAAATCAAGGCGATATTTATCTCGGTGAATACGAGGGTTGGTATTGCACACCTTGTGAATCTTTCTGGACTGACACACAAGTTCAAGGCGATGATCATCTTTGCCCGGATTGCGGACGTCCTTGCCATAAAGCTAAAGAAGAAGCATATTTCTTTAAAATGAGCAAATATGCTGATAAATTAATGGATTTTTATAAAGCGCATCCTAATTTCATTACTCCAGAATCAAGAAAAAATGAAATGATAAAGAACTTTCTCGAACCAGGTCTTGAAGATCTTTGTGTTTCAAGAACTTCGTTTACTTGGGGTATTCAAGTAAAAGAGAATCCACGCCACGTAGTTTATGTTTGGCTTGATGCTTTACTTAACTATATTTCGGCTTTAGGATACTTATCTAATAATGATGAATTATTTAAAAAAATTTGGTCTGATGATACATATATTTTACATTTAGTAGGTAATGACATTACACGTTTCCACGTTATTTATTGGCCAATTTTCTTAATGGCTTTAGGTTTAAGATTACCTGATAAAGTCTTTGTCCATGGACTTTTAATGATGAAAGATGGCAAGATGAGTAAATCTAAAGGTAATGTTGTTGATCCATATCCATTAATTGAACGTTATGGACTTGATACAGTTCGTTATTACTTAGTTAGAGAGACTATCTTCGGAAGCGATGGAACCTTCACTCCAGAACAATTTGTCGAACGTTATAATATTGACTTAGCTAATGATTTTGGTAACCTTCTCAACCGTACATCCGGAATGATATTTAAATACTTTGATGGAGTTATCCCAGCTTATCAAGGTGCATTAACAGCTTTAGATAAAGAATTAGAAAGCGTTGGTAAGGCATCCATTAATTCTTTCAAGACAAATATGGATACTTTACATGTCACTGAAGCAGTTGCTTCAATCTTTGATTACATTGCGCGCGCTAATAAGTATGTCGAAGAAAGTAAACCTTGGGCTTTAGCAAAAGATGAAAGTAAAAAAGATGAATTAGCATCGGTTATGAATCATTTAGCTAATGCTTTAAGACAATGCGCGATTATGTTAAAAATTGTTCTTCTCGATAGCACAGAAAAATTATTCGCTCAATTAGGGATTGAAAAAGAATACCAAGGCTATGATTCTTTAGACAGATTTGATGTTTTGGGTGGGGAACACTTAGTTAAAGGCGACCCTCTCTTCCCACGTCTTAAATCCGATGAAGAAATCGAATTCATTAAATCTTTAATGGTAAAACATTAACCTTAGCACCTGCTTAGCAGGTGTTTTTTTATGATTTTAGACATTTATAAAAATCTAAGGATTTTCTAGATTTTAATTTATTAGTTGCAACTTACTAACTCTTTAAATATATTTATAAGCAAGGAGGAAAATTTTGTAGTTATTTTAATTAATTATATTAATTAACTATTAAGAGAAAAATATGAAAAAAATTGTATCTTTACTTGCAGTTGGTCTTAGCCTCTTCTCTTTAGCAGCATGTAATGGACAAATGTCAAGTACATCTAGCAATGGACAAACATCGTCTAACAGCTCAAATAGCCAAGAACCGATTCTTGTCACCAAAGATGATGATGGTACGGCCACGATAAAAATTTACCGCGATTCAAATTCGCAATTAGACGAATGCTATATTGCCCCACGCAATGTGAATATGACAATTGATTATCAAGCTCTATCTGGATTGCTATCTAACAACCAAACTGTTTGCCCTTCAGAGGGAGATGTTAAATTGCTTGTTATTCCTGTTCATATTCCAGGATCAACTTACAATACTGAAGAAGTTAGACAAGATATTGAAACAACTTTCTTTGGAAAAGAAGGGGACACTCGCTTAGGTTATCCATCTTTAAGTACTTATTATCAAACTTCAAGTTATGGTAAGCTTCATTTTTCCGGTGAAGTTACTGAATGGTTTGATGTTGCTGAGCATACATCTATCACTGATGCCAGCCAAATCACTACCGGTATTGATGGAACTATAATTACAGAAATTTTGCATAATGCCGTAGAATGGGCAGTTGAAGACCAAGGCGTTGATTTAACTGACTATGATTATGATAAAGATGGGTTTGTTGATGGTGTTTGGTTAGTTTACGATCAACTTGACTTTACAACTGAAAATAAACTGAATCCAGGTGCTACTCTTAATCAAGCATTTTGGAATATGACAAGCTGGGATTATGAGAGCTATAAGAGTGAAGAATATATCAATAAGCAAATTGAATGGGGTGCTGCTACTTCAGGATTCTCCTGGGCATCATTTGATATGATGTACACACCTTATTGCGAATACGATAGCAATGAAAATCCTATTCTTGATGATCTTTCTTCTATTGAATTATCTTCGCATACTTTTATCCATGAAACTGGACACTTATTAGGCTTAGAAGATTTATATGCGACAGACTCACAAACATATCGTCCTGCGGGTCAATATACAATGATGGATCAAAATGTTGGTGACCTTGACACTATGTCTAAAATGCTTTTAGGTTGGGTCACACCTTATGTTGTTTATGGAGGAAGTGAAATTTTACTTCAAGATACCTCTGTTAATGATCATCAAGCTATTGTTATCCCAAGTAACTATAACGAAATTAATGAACAGGTCAAAACTCAAACAGAACAATGTTTTGAACCAAATGAAATTAAAATTAATTTCAATCCGTTCTCCGAATATATTTTAATTGATTTATATGCTCCAACTGGAAATAATGCTCTTGATGCCGGTGATAAAATTATTTATGGCAGAAATAAAGGCGTTGAAGAAACCGGTGTGAGAATCTATCACGTTGATAACAGAATTTTCAAGTGCACAGTCACAACGACAGGAACACTTTTATTCAATAGCGAAGATTATATTTGGAATGGCGAACAATTATCCAGCAAACAAGCTATTTTCACTGCAATTACCAATTCTGTCGGAACAGGTTCAATTGATGTTAATAGCTATGTCGGTAATAAGTTAGGTATCGACTTCAACACCTTTGATCAACTTAGATTAATTGAAGCAACTGGAAGAAATACCTTCTCATATGGATATGGATTTAGCGATTCTACTTTATGGAAAGAAGACACTAAACCATTTAGCATTTATGACTTTGGATTACAATTCTTCCAAGGCACCAAGAACACTTATAACGATGGTACAAAATTACCATTCTATATTGATGTAACTTCATTAAAGGAGGTAACAAATGCGTAAATCTACACCTATATTAGCTTTAGCTGGATTGGTTATGCTTGTCGGATGTGCAGGCACAACTACTTCTAGCATCTCTAATTCAGGAGAAACAAATGCCGTTATTGAAATCACTAATCAAGAAAAAACCGGTAGCGTTATTAATCCAGAAGATGTTACAATTACTGAGACCTTGCATACTTTAGAAAGCAAACGCTATTACAATACACAAGTTTTACCTTCAACTGGCGATGTTAATATTTTAGTAATCCCTATTTTAATCCCTGGATATACAGATTTTGAATATCGCACTTTCCCTGAAGGAACAACCGATGAAGAAAAACAAACCATTGTTAAAGAAGATATCGAAACTGCTTTCTTTGGCAATAGTGATGAAACTGGATGGCAAAGCGTCAGTTCTTTCTATAAAGAAAGTTCTTTTGGAAAATTAAATTTAAGCGGCACTGTTACTGATTGGTTTGATGCCTCAACACTTTATTCAAGCGCTAATGCGATTACTATTTCAGAAACATATAATGTCGTAGAAGCTGCAGTTAACTGGGCTTTATCGACACAAGACCTTAATGTTCGCGATTTCGATAGCGATAACGATGGTTTTATCGATGGTGTTTGGTGCGTTTATTCAGCAGAAGATTATTCTAAAAACGGACCGATGACTGATGATCAAAACTATTGGGCATATACCACTTGGGGTAATCAAGATAAGCAGGGCAATCCAGCAAATAATGAATATTATTATAATTTATTTGGTTGGGCTTCCTATGATTTTATGTATGAAGGATACGGACAAGATAAACTTGACGCGCATACATTTATTCATGAAACTGGTCACTTCCTTGGCTTAAATGACTATTATTCTGATCGGGTTACTTATAATCCTATCGGAAAAATTGATATGATGGATGCTAATGTTATCGACCATAATAATTATTCGAAAATGTTATTAGGCTGGACTAAACCTTATATTGTAACTGGAAATACCACTATTACTTTAGAAGAGATGAGTAAGGAAAATAATCTTATCGTCATTCCTAGTGATGAAACTGTTATTAATAATAATGAATTTGATCCATTCTCAGAATATATTTTGATTGAATTATATACTAATGATGGGCTTTCTTATCAAGATTCACAAATTCAAATCTCTGAAGATAGACCTCTAGCTAGCGATGATATCGGGGTTAGAATTTATCATGTTGATAACCGTAAATTCTTAGTGGAAACCCAAAGCGATAATACTGTTATTACAACTGAATATAACGGAGAGATTATTGATGCGAATAATCGCTTAATTACCCCTATTACCAATTCAATCAATGCTGATCAATATTATACAAGTCTCAGTTTAGATTTAAAGTATTATCCATGTGATGAAATCAGAATGATTGAAAAGAAGAATATTAATACATTCTCTTATGGAGGATATCAAACCAGCAATAGCTTATTTAAAGCCGGCGATACATTCTCAGTGGAAAAATACGGAGAAAATTTCTTCTTATACGAAAACACCTTTAATAATGGAGAGCACTTCTCTTCAGTAGTTACGATTAAATCAATTAACGGAGGTAATAATTAATGAAAAAGAAACTTTTAGTCTCATTACTTTTAGCTTCCTCTTCACTTTTCGTTTTGGCTTCATGCGGACAAACAAGTTCTAGTTCAAATACTTCTAATACACAATCAACAACATCATCAGGAGAAAATAACTCTGAACCAGGATTTGTTACAGATGATGAGATGGGCGGAGGACAAGTCGATACTGATGTCGATAATGTCTCTAATGATATCTCTAAATTAAAATCATTCCTTCAAGAATTAGCTAAAGTTAGAACATATACCTATGAAACAACTTATAACTATATTTCTAATGATGGGGTTTCAATCACTGAAAGAGTTATCGATTACTACGGCAATCACTATTTCTATGAAGAAAATTTAGATTATCCTGCCGATTCATTTGGTTATGCTGAAGAAGCTTATGAAGGGGCGAATAAGAATGTTTTCTATATCTATGCAGAAACTGAAGGAAATGAAATTAATATTATCCCTTCACTTTATGAATACTCGACTTTGTCTAGTGGTAATGTAACTCCAATTACTGAATTATTTGGTGCCTTTGGTGTTGCTGGCCTTCATAATTTCTATTCTGATGCATTTGATGAATTAGCAGGTGTGAAGTTAAGCGATAATGAATATCAAATCACTTCTAACTCAACCCAATTAATTTTCCAATACATGACTCAAAGAGGTACTTCAATTTCTAGTTTGATGACCGGTGTAGAGTTAACTATTCTTGATGAAGAAGCTTTGACTTGCCAAGTTACAGTTAATCTTGGTTCTAATGGTGAAATCGTCAGTAAATTAACTCCTCAAGAAACTACAAAATATTCATTTATTGATGATGAATTAACTTCAGGAGCTTTAAAAGGCGTCGCTTATTATCAAGATGTCGCAACTCTTTTTGAGGATAAATTATCTAAAAACAATTATACGATTAAAGATATTACTCTTGAAACAGAGACGGGTACTAATCCGGGAACATTCTCTGCTTATATTACCGACAAATACTTCCTCATCGATTTTGATGATCAATATAATCAATCTGGTTATACTGACTGGGGAAGAATGATTTTACCTGCCAACACTGAAGTTGATCTCTATGATTTAACAACCATGGAAGTTAAAGAAACTATTAGTAAAGAGTATTCCTCAATTTATGAATTCGCTTATATTGATGGAAAAGTTTACTTTACTTCATTTGTTGGACCAAATGAAATCAATGGAGCAAAATATATTGAAGTCGCAACCGAAGAGGATCTTGCAAAATTGCCGGAATCAGAATTAAGTGAAAGCAATATCTATATTGTCGTTGAAACTAACAAAGCTTATGTCTATGGTGAAATAGATGGTTCAACCGGTGAAATGGGCTTTATTTTCTATGATGATTGGTTTGCTACACCAGGTGATACATTTATAAATGGAACAGCAACCTTCTATACATCTTCAACTATTTTCCAAGAATTAGGCCGTTATTATTTTGAAAAAGATACACATGAAGATAATCATTATTACTCGAGAAAAGATGATGTTATCTATGCGATAGCTTCAACTTTATTCGGTTATGGTTTCCAAGCAACGACAACTTGGATTGATTATATTTATCAAACAGATTTAATTGTTGAGAAAAATGATGAAGATATTACAGGCGCAAAACTTTCTGTCTCTTTCCAAGGACCAGATGGCGATAGCACATACTCTTATCACTTTACAGACATCGGAACAACTAATGTTGCTGATATTACCGATGCTTATAACACATTATTAGGAGGAAAATAAGATGAATAAAAGAATTATAACTTTATTTGCTGCCTCTGCATTTCTTTTAACAGCCTGTGGAGGAACTTCTTCCCAAACTTCATCAAATCCAAATTCATCTATTTCGACAGTGGATCCTATTCAAGGGTATAACAGCCTTCAAAAAATGTTCTATACCTTAGCTAATAACTCATTTACAGTCGATTATGAAATGAGTTATGCTTCGCAAGGTGGAACTACTACTCAACAAGTCAAATATACCGATTATGCAATTGAATCTGATGGCTATTTAGGATTCCACAGCGTTGCTCAAGGTGACGAATTAGTTTTCCCTTATACTAGATCTGCTGATGGTAAGATTAATTCTTTAGCCCCAGTAGTTGATTATTATTCTGGGCTTCGCTACATGAATATTTCGGATTATCAATTAACATTTAAATCTCTTTCAATTGAGGATATTGTTACAAGTGAAGAAGATGGTTATTTTGTTTACGATTTCAATGCAAATACTGACAAAAACAACGAAGCTCTTAAATCATTAACGATGCTCTATTCAGGTGGATCTGCTAATCCTTCAGCATTAAAATTCCAAGTCGTTGGCAACTCTCTTGTCAGCGAAGGTGTTGGTGTTGTTTATGATGAAACCCACAGAGATACAGTTACCGCGAGATTTTATAATGTCGGCAGCACAGAAATTGAAGATGTCAAAGAATATTTAGATAATGGCGGAACAGCAAAAGACTTTATCGATGATCGTTTTGTTGCCTTCATGCTCCCATGGTTTGTTTCGACAAATTACACAGTATATGTCGACCTTGAAGACGTTGCTGATTATGGACCGGGTAATACAGTTGATATTCGTTATACCGATGATACCGAATTCCATGTTAATGGTGATGATGAAAGAAAAGGTGTCGGATATGTTGAATATCAAGGCGTTGTTATGCAATACAATGTCGACCAAGAAAACAATGTCGATTTCGTTTCAGCTTATATGGCTTCATCAAGCGAAGTCTGCACGGATTTATGGGGTGAAAGAATTGGAACGTCTTTCCTCAGCGTTTCACCATCTAATTTAATTGGCTATAAAGATATCGTTGATAATAAAGTTGTTTATCATATCACTGATACTCAATTTATTTCCGCGATTGCTAATTTAGCGACTGCACCATATGACGATACTTATATGGTCGATGATATTACTATTACTGTCGATGATTTAAATTCAGATACTTTCTCTGTTGAATTCAATTATTACGATAGGGCTAGCAAAGTTGATAAAGGTACTGGACGCCTCACATTTAAAGACCTCAACAAAACAAATGTTAATGCTGTTGATAGATTACTTAAAACTGGTGAGGATGCTTCAACTCAATCCAAAGAAGAATTTATGGAAATGATGAATTTATTCTCAACCCATAATTATTCTGAATATCTCTATGGGGAAGGTAATTTTGATATTTCAAAATATGTCTTCAATAAAGATTATAACTATGCCCATACTAATAGTTCATTAAGTGGCGGAGTTGGTTATATCAATAGCGATGGCGTTAAAGAATTCACTTTAGAAAGCGACGACAACGATGCTCTTGAAGTATCGCTTCATGGTAATTTCAATGCTGTTTTACCTGGTACAGGTTATAGTTTCAATGCATCAAATGATTTAGCGTATATGTCTGCACCAACAGTTTATAAAAACAGTACAACAGTTGATGAAGAAGCAACCGCGCAAGTCAGAGAAGATTTATATAATCCTGATAGTTATGTCGTCTCATCAGTTGGTGATTTATCAGTTTGGGCTAATACTAAATCAAGTGTCTTATCTTGGGCTAGTACTTATTTTGCTTCTATTCTCGGTAATTATTACACACCATTTATGGTTGGTTTCCAAACTTGTAAAAAAGCTGAAGACGAAACTCAATATGATATGAATAAAGTTACGTTCTATCTCTTTGTCTATGAAAATTCAACCGGCAATGAACTTTGGACGAGCTTTACATATTTTGATGTCGGCCATTCCAATATTGATGTCATTGATAGTTATCTTAATCAATAGATAATTTAGGGGGATTTACAATGAAAAAATCAAATTTATTAATCGCATTGCTCAGCGTAGCCGCGCTCACATCACTAGCGGGATGTAATGGTAATACATCCTCGCCTAGTATTTCTTCGGGCAGTACCCAAACTAGTGCTAATCCAGATGAAATCACTTCGGTCGTTATTAATGGTCCGAAAACTGTTAATGTTGGTCAAACTGCGACATTAGTTGCCGGAGTTACCGGTGATGATACTAATTCCGTTACTTGGTCAAGTTCTGATGATACAATCGCCACTGTTTCAGATAGCGGCGTGGTTACCGGTGTTAAAGCCGGCAGTGTAACCATTACAGCAACCAGCGTTATCAATCCTTCAGTTAGCGGTACTTGGTCGATGACTGTTAGCGCACCGACTAGTAAGCCAACTTCAATTACTGTTTCTATCGATGAGAGCGAGGATGTCATCTTCAATTCAGATAAAGGGTTATATGAAATTAACGCAAATACTGTTTTCAATCTTAAATATGTTTGCGACGTTCCTAATCCTGTTCCAGCTTTTGAAGTCTTCTACCGCGTTGCTGAGAGCAGCGTCTCATCAATATCGTATTCTAATTATATCGATGTTGATTCTAAAACTGGTGAATGCCGGGCTATTAGAGCTTTCTCAGCTGATACAGGTTCACCATATATCACTTTGCAAGTCGTTTATAGATTATCGACTTCAGAAGAATTAATCGGATCGGTTAATATTGATATTGTCGATAATAATTTATCTTTACCTTCAGAAATTGCTTCTACTTTAACATCAAGTAGAGATGCAGAAATGACTAGAATGACAGAAATTTCTCTCTCTAGAAAAACTTCTAATGGAACCAGTAACTCTGATGTTGATGTAAAATATCATCTCTTCGGAAATGGATCTTATGCTGAAGTAACTGATAATGAAGAAGACACAACAAGCCTTTATTTTAATGGAAATAAGGATGGAAACTATTATAACTTAATGTATTCTCCTTCAATTTCCGTTATTAGTAAATCAAAACAAGACTTAACTTCTACTAATTATCAATATGCTTATGATTATCAACTCGGAACTTCGGGATTGATTCTCAATTTAGCTAATAATATCATTCAAGGTCAAACATACTTTGGCTTATATGCATTTAATAACGATGCGATTAGAAGCGAGATTGAAGTAACTGAAGAAACAAATAAGACAACTCTCACAGCATCTAACAATCTTGAAGATGTCGGTGAATATACCTTATCGCTTGAACTTGATTTTAATGATGAAGATTTATTATCTAGCTATAAACTCTCAATTACGAATGTTTATGAAGGTGTGACTAAATCTATTAACGAGGAAATGAGTTTTACTTATTCTGCCGCTAAAGCTTCTGATGATAATGGATATGAAGGCAAACTTGATTTAGCAAAATACTATATCGCTCAAAACTTCTCTATTAAAAATATGGAAGGTGAATCTGGAGATGGATTTAATTTCACTAACACAGAAAACTATGTTAAATTTATCCCTCAAGAATACGAACCTACTAGCGAAACTTACGATGGAAAACAATATCCAGTTTATGAAATGACACCAGATCAGTCTTTTGCCTTTGCTATTGATCAAACAAGCTTAGGTAATAGAGATGCTTCGTTAGCTATTGATAATGTTACAATTACGACTACTCCAATTTCTACAAGCGGTGAATCTGCTACAGAAGATATCTGTGAGGTCACAGCTTTCGAAGGTGGAGTATATAACATATCTAATAATTTTGATGATTTAGGAAATGAAAGATTAGGAGAAGTCTTAGTTACTCTTACATCTACAAAAGGTTATACTAATTCATTTATTGTTAGATACAATGAGTATTCAGATCCAACAGAAATTATCGTCGATGCTCCAAATATTACTCAAACCGATGGAGAATATTATTTTGATGAAGTTGCTGTCGGAGATGTATCTGAAACCTTCTTACTCAATTCTCAACCAGATACTCTTGCTGTCGATTTCGCATTAGATGTTACAGATGATAAAACCGGTGAGAAAGTTACCGATGCTTTAGAGCTTTATCATTATGACAATGGAAATCCTGATGGCAAGAAGGGATATGGTATTAAAGGATTAAAAGAAGGAAGCTATACTTTCACAATCCATATTGTTGGCTACAATAATATTAAAACTCCTGAAATGCACATTGAAATTATCTCTCAGTTAACTGAAGAAGAAATTCTTAATGGCATTACTGGTGAAAGAGGCTATAACTATCCAGGACTTACTCAAGGATTAGGTATTGAAACTAATTTCCGTTTCACAAGAGATAAGAAATTAATTATCACCCAAACTAATACGGATGTTGTCTATACCGATACTATCGACTTTGAAATTGAAAACGGTAAAATTATGCTTAAAGGTGGAACAGAAGGTATACTTGATCACGAGATGCCCGGTGGTTCTGGCTATGTTGAAGTTGAGGGAACTTATCTTGTATTAGGAGAGAAAGCAACCTCTGGATCTTATGATGGCAGAAATGGTCCTTTTGTTAAGTATTTAAGAACTGATTTACCTTTATCAATTGCTAGAGATTTCTCAACTGTAAGAATGTATACCGGTGGACAACAAGATTCTTATACAGCTGGTGTAGATATAGAAAAAGTCAGCGATCCATCAGAAGTTAAAATTCAAAATTATGTTTATACAAGTTCAGCAAATTCTAATGGTGAGCTTGTCGATATCAAACTTACTTTCAAAGATGATGGAACAGGTGAAATTGTTATTACTGATAGCAATGGTGTTGCATATGCCCCTTCAACGTTTGAATATACTTTAGCAGGCGATATGGGTGGAGAATTCTATAGAGAATATAACATTACATCCTTTACTGCTGGTACTGGCAAATTTGCGATGATATTCACCAATGTTAGATATGTTGATTTCTATATTGCTGATGGACATATTCAGTTCAATACAACTTGCTCAATGCAAATTAAGAATAACGAAACAAATAAAACATCTTATTTCTTCGGTTCGTTTATCGCAAATAAGGCTTAAGTTGATTATATAGGTAGGGTCATCCTTCGGGATGACCTTTTTTATTATGTGGACCGAAGGGACAACATAAAACCGCCTCCTATGGGGGCGAGAATTTCAAAGCAGTAGCATTGAGTAAATAAAAACTTCCTCTGGTATAATAAGTAGTGTTCAATTGCCTTTATACTCAAGGAGGAAGTTTTTATGTCAAAAATTAAAAATGATGACACTAGTAGTTTATCACACACTAAATGGAAT
>CALVKD010000049.1 GCA_944332525.1 uncultured Bacilli bacterium
TTGAAACATTTTTAAACACAATCATTCTTTTACCACCAGCCTACCTTATAAGTATAGCATAGCCTAAAAGAAAAATAGTAGAAAAGAACCTTACTAGACAATTCTTTACTAAAAAAATCATAGTCAATCCAAAGAAATAGAATAACTATGATTGTAAACAAATAAAAACCAAATAACTTACATTTTTTTCAATAATTTTAATGTATTCTCATCACTTTTTCCTTCATAAAACTTTTCTAAAACATCTTGAAATACAGAAGTAGATGGATCAGCAACAGCAAACAAAGTCATTGAAGATTGCAATTTATAACAATCTGGATATCCAAAAATATCAATAACATTTCCATCCAATTCCAGTAGTGCACTAGATATTTCAAGTAATCGACTTCTCAAGAGTTCATGCTCCAAATAAGCTTGTGCTTCTTCTAATCCAGAAATTCCATAATAGTTTGCATAATAACCATATCCTAGTCCTACAAGTTGAGGAAAAATAAACCACATCCAATGTGTTTCCTTCTGACCATTTTGAATTTCTCTTAATGCAGTATCATAAGTATTTTCTTGTGCTTTTACAAATCTTTCTAAATCGAACATAATCCACCTTCTTTATTTATATTGTATTATAAAAAAAGGCTATTTTAAAGAAATTTTCGATTCTATTTTTAACGGGCGATGAAGGTCATCTTCTAAAATAACTAGATAAAAATCGATTCCTTGTGTTGTATGTTAGCTCTGATTTTTTAAAAAATCAAGAAATTTAGTTAAAAAAAATAGGGCTCTATCCTAAAATAGTCCCTTACAAAAATGATTTAACATTTTTCCCTTGCATAGATAAGCAAATTATTTGAACCAATTTGTCAATTTAACATCATTTAATAATTCATAGCAGTTGTTATTTACTTTTCTTATTATAAATTCTAACTCTATCAGCAATATACTTATTATATTTACAATACGAAATGGCATAAATAATTGTCATTGCTATAAAAATCAATAAAAATAAGATATTATTTGAGATGTTAAACATTTCAACTGTTATACTTAACAATACTTCAATTATGCACGTAACAAATAATGCACAAAATGTTCTATAAGTATTTCTCTCTTGTAGTAAAAGATTAATTTTTTTATCATTATCAGCAGCTAAAATATATTTATCATATGGTTCACCTTTTTCTTTGGTAATTTTAAGTAATATGTTTCCTATCAATATCGAACCTAACCTATTTAAAGTTAGACCAATAAAATATGCCAAAATAATTTGTTCACCAATATTTAAAACAGGAAAATTAAACCAATACATATTAAACATCAACATTATATACCCAGGAATAATGTTAGTGAACAAATTATAACTACTTACCTTTTCAATTATTTTTTCCATTATGCACTCCTTCTAAAAACCATTCTTACTTTCTCCATAAATGAACCTTTTAAATTTATTATTTTTAGTTCTTCTTTCGAAACATTAAAATTTAAATTCCACTCAGTTCCATCATAATACTCTGTTTTTCCTTTATTGGTATGCGAAAGATATATAGTCTTTCCTGCTTTAATCGCACTATCTATTATAAATCCGCATGACACAATAACTATATTTTTTTCTGATACAATATTATTTTTGAGATAATATTTAACACTAAAATTGTGTCCAACAATAAATAAACAATCAATACTCGTAGAAGGAATAGATCTAAATTCTATTCCTCCATCGATGTCATATGGTATAAAATACATATTTGTAACTTTTTCTATGTATTTTTTTCTAGATTGTATTTCTTTATATGATATTTTTTTATTTAAAATTATATATCTCATTTGCCATAACTTCCTATTTTAGAATTGGTAAACGAACTATTGTCGATAATAATCTCACCATTTTTGGTATTTTTGACCTTTTTACCAATACAATCATCCATTAATTCATCAGAGCCTCCATTAGAATTACCAGTATTATCTGAAATGATATAAATAACATCCTCTCTCCCATCATTTTCGTCAAATATTTTTTTGGCTTGGTCATATTTTCCATGGTGTGGTAGTTGAATTGCATCATATTCTCTAATTTTTCCTTCAATTGCAGGATAAGAAGCATCTCCGGTTAATAAGACTTTATGGTTACCTACGATTAATTCTACCTGTACACTAATTGCGTTTATTATAGTCTCCATATCTATATTATCAGATTCAGTATTTTTTAGTGCTTTTGAAACTGCTTCTAATAAATAATCATAGCTAGGTCCAACAAAGTTCAAGCAAGAATCCAATACCCAATTTTCATCTAATGAGTCATTTAAATTATTGCCTGAAAGGCTATGAATATTATCAAAATAATCTGCAATTTGTTTTTTTATACTTTCTCTCGTTCTTCTATTATCATTTATTTCATCCAAAATATCATCAATGTGTTTTAAAAGTAATATTGTGGTAATAGAATTAACTCGGTTGTTGTCAATCAAAAACTTTAGCCCAGCAAAATGATCATTATCGTTATGTGATAAAATTATATCTGCTTTTTCATACTGATTATTTTTTAAGTATTTTATAACTTCTCGTGCATGTTCTTCACTTCCGCAATCATATACTATTGCTTTAAATCCTGTATCAATTATTATACAATCTCCATAGTTTTTTTCTTTGTCTCCATAGTCTTTTGAACTTAAAACTATTAATTTCATCTTTATCACTCTCCTTATTTATATTTTTAAGGATAGTTGGTAACTACTTATTATTTAAAAGATTGAAATAAAATAAAAATATATTAACCTCCCTCCATCTTGATAAGACAAATTTAACAAGAAAAATTGACTAATATATTAAAATCTGATATCATACCCATTGACACAAAAGAAATTTTTGTGTATCATTAAAATTGAGAATAGAGATAGCATAAGTCAATCTATTGTTTATTGTTCTTTATCGTTATTTATTTTTCTCATTATCTATTTATCGGATGGTAGTTACCAGCTACCAGTACAAGCGGGACATGCCATAGGCATGTTTTTTCGTGTGCGCTTATACCAATAACACCTTATCATAACTTCGTAATTGCTACAATGGTTTTCGAATATTTAATTAGCAAAAAAATGAGACAGTCATTATGTCCCATTTAGCACGAATTATATGATTTTCATAATTTATAAAAGCCTTTAACCGAACTTTCCAAAATTATTTTACAGATATCTTTTCATCATTATAAACCACTCTAATTTCAAATATGACTTCATTCATCAAAATTGTCTATACCTCTAATTAATAATAATTGTTAACATTTTCTATAACTGCATTGTTCAAAAATAACACTTTACTTTTATGAAACCATCTATATGATGAAATTATAGCCTGTTATATAATTGGATTTTTGATTATTAAAAATTACATCATATATTCAGCTTGAGAAATTACTCTTGCTGTAGCTTCTTCGTTATACTCCGGTGGGTAACCATATGCATCCAATAATCTTTTTATTTGAGATCTCATTTCTGCTTGGGTTGATTTTTTCTTGGACCAATCAACAGTTGCATACTTCTCTACCACATCTTTCAATTTCATAGCAATCAATCTCAAGGTTTCATCTGTCATTAATTGTACTGCCTT
>CALVKD010000050.1 GCA_944332525.1 uncultured Bacilli bacterium
CGCTGTTTTGCGATAAGATGGTCGCTTGTCGTTTAAATATTCAAGCACTATAACTTCTTTTTCTTCTGGAGTTCGCATTACATTTTTCTTTTTTGTTCGCATTATAAAACCTCCTTTTACTAGAATAACAAAGAAAAAAGTGGATGGGTGTTTTTTTACCCTTGTCCACTTTTATCCTAGCACTCCATTTGAGCCTTTTTTATTTGTTTAATTAATGAATTGTTTAAGATAGATAGTTTATAATAAAAACGGATTTATAGGTGATATCATGCGTGAAGAAATTAATTTAAGAGATGACAAACAAACGACATTATTCTTCGATGAAGACATAACTATTAAGCAATTGGTAACAACAAAGGGATTAGTTATCATGGATGATAACGTGGCCTCGTATTATTATGATGAATTTAAAAACGATTTTGATGTTATGATTTTGCCTGCAGGAGAGAAGAGTAAATCGTTTGATAACTATTTAAAAATTATTAGCCATTTATTTAAAAATGGATATAATCGCGGTGATTATTTAATCGCTGTTGGCGGTGGGGTCATAACTGATTTAACCGCGTTCAGCGCGTCAAATTATAAACGCGGCATGAAACTTATTTTAGTTCCAACTTCATTAATGGGAATGGTTGATGCGTCAATTGGAGGGAAAACCGCGATTGATTATCAAAACGTAAAAAACATTGTGGGAAGTTTTTATCTTCCTCAGTATATCGTTGTTGATTTTCGCTTTTTGAAAACATTGCCGAAGAAAGAATATAGCAATGGATTAGCTGAAATTTTAAAAATCGGAATGGTTGCGGATGAAGAAATTTATCAAATATTTTTAAAAAACGAACAGGATTCATCAATAAAAGAGCTAGTTAAAAGAGCGATAAAGGTTAAACTTGATTTTGTGAAGAAAGATTTACACGATCAAAACGTTCGGCATGCTTTGAATTTTGGACATACGTTTGGACATGCATTGGAAAGCTATTATCATATCCCGCATGGCCAAGCTGTCGCTTTAGGAATGTTAATTGTTAGCCAAAATAAAGTTTATTTTTCTGATTTAAAGAAAATTATTTTATCTATTGGGTTAAAAAACGCGTTTACCTTTGATGCTGAAGGATTGATGATGTATTTAAGTCAAGATAAGAAAAGAACAGAAAAAGGAATTGAATTGATTGAAGTTGAAAAAGTCGGTACATATTCGCATAGCTATAAATCGCTGAAAGAGTTATATGACTTAGTTTCAGGAGGAAGAATATGAGCTTTTCTTTTTCAAATACTATTAGAATTACTATTTTTGGTGAATCTCATGGCGAAGCTATCGGTTTAACAATAGATGGTTTACCATGCGGTATACCTTTGTCGTGCGAAGATATTCAAAGAGAAGTAAACTGTCGCCGCGGAGATGAAAGTTTAACTACTGCGAGAAAAGAGAAAGATATTATTCATTTTCTTTCCGGAATTTATAATGGTTTTACTACTGGAGGGATTATTTCTCTGTTAATTAATAATGAAGATATCCATAGCGAAAGTTATCAAAAAGGAGTAATAAGACCATCTCATAGCGATTTAACCGCGTATTTAAAATATCAAGGGTTTAATGATTATCGCGGAGGAGGATTTTTTTCTGGTCGCTTAAGCGCGTTGTTCTTTGCTTTAGGAGAAATATCTAAAGAAGTTTTAAAACACTACGGATATGAAATAAAGATCATGTCACATTTGATTAATGTTGGAAAGTTAAATGATAGATCTTTTTCTAGCAATTTAAATGATGATTATCAAAATCTTTTAAATAAAAAAATCAAAGTTCTTGATGACAAGCTTCAGCAAGATGTTAAAGAATATATTGAAAAGTTAAGAAATCTCGGTGATTCTTGCGGAGGAAGCATTGAGACAATTATCGTTAATTCACCTAAAAATTTAGGTGAACCTTATTTTGATTCTTTTGAATCTAAACTTGGCCATTTACTTTTTTCTTTAGGCGGAGTAAAAGGAGTTGTTTTTGGCGATGGAGAAGAGATGAGTAAATCTCTTGGCAGCGAGATGAATGACCAATTGGAGTATCAAAACGAAAAAATAAAATATCTCTCTAATCATAACGGAGGCATTCTTGGGGGTATCACAACTGGCGAACCTATTATCTTTAAAACTTTTATCAAACCGACATCATCAATCGCTTTAAAACAAAAGTCTATTGACGTTGAAGAAAAGAAAAATATTTCATTAGAAATAAAAGGTCGGCACGATGCCTGCATCGCTTTGAGAATGCCAGAGTTAATTAATAACTTAGCTTATTATGTCATTCTTGATTTATTTATGAAAGACAAGGTGACTCGATGAAGCAAGGATTAATTGGTAGCAAGTTAAAGCAGTCTTATTCAAAGTATATTCATGAAAAAATAAATCATCTGCATTATTCTTTAAAAGAAATAAAAGAAGACGAATTAAAGGATTTGATAGAAAAAAAAGAATATCGTTTTTTGAATGTAACAATGCCGTATAAAAAAGAGGTATTACCGTTTCTAGATAATAAATCACCTCAGGTAATATCTACGCATAGCTGCAATTTAATCGTTAATTCTCATGGAAAATTAAATGGTTTTAATACCGATTATTTTGGTTTTTTAGCTCTTTTAAAACATTATCAAGTAGATATAAAAAAGAAAAAGATTTTAGTGCTTGGGACTGGAGGTTCAGCTTATACCATAAAAGAAGCTTTAAGAAGAAATGGTGCAGGGTTGGTTTTAATGGTAACACGGGATATAAATAAAACTAGTCGATATATCATTACCTATGAAGAAGCTATGAAACAAAAAAACGCTCAGTTAATTGTTAATTGTTCTCCGCGCGATATGTACCCAGAAGATCAAGAGCCGTTAATTGATATTAAGAGCTTTCCTAAATTAGAAGGAATTGTCGATATTATCTATAATCCTTTTAGAACGCATTTGGTAGTGAATGGCTTACTTAACAATATCCCTTCTTATGGTGGATTATATATGTTAACCTCGCAGGCAATAAAAAGCCAGGAACTTTATTATCATCAAGATTATAGCGATAAGTATGATAAGATTTATAAATTGACTAGATTAAAGTATGTAAATATAGTCTTAATTGGTATGCCGGGTGCCGGAAAATCAACCGCGGGTAGAAGACTAGCCAAGATTTTACATAAAGATTTTTATGACGTTGATAATGAAATCAAAAAAACATTAAAAAAGTCGATTAATAAAATTTTCGAAGAAGATGGAGAGGAAGTCTTCCGTGATACGGAAACAGAGATTATAAAAAAGTTATCTTCGCTTCAAGGCGCGGTGATTTCTCTTGGCGGTGGAGCGATAAAACGTGAAGAAAATATGGCTTTAGCAATGCGTAATTCAATAATAATTTTGCTTAACCGCGATATTGAATTAATCAAAGCGAATCCTAATGTTGTAAAAACTCGCCCACTTATTTCTTCTCAAGAATCGATTGATAAATTATATCAAGAAAGAAAAGATAAATATTTAAAGTATGCAGATATCGTTATAAACAATAACGATAGTCCAGGAAAAACATTAAACTTAATAATGAGGGAATTACTATGAAAGTCTTAATATTAAACGGACCAAATATCAATTTTATCGGTATTAGAGAAAAAGATTTATATGGCTCGACGAGCTATAATGAACTGCTTAATGATATTGAAAAATGGGCTAAAGAATTAACTTTATCAGTTGAAGTTTTTCAATCTAATCATGAAGGCGCGTTAATTGATAAAATTCAAGAATCATATAAAAAGGTCGATTATATCGTCATCAATGGCGGAGGGTATTCACATACTTCTATCGCTTTGCTCGATGCCTTAAAAGCTGTGAGTATTCCGTATATTGAAGTTCATTTAACTAAGGTTAGCGAAAGAGAAAAATTCCGTCATTTTTCCTATCTTTCATTGGCGGCTAAAGAAGTTATTGAAGGAAAGGGAATCGAAGGCTATCATGAGGCATTGATGAAGATTGCGAGGGAAAAGAAATGATAGTCACTATAAAAACAACTAATAAAGAATGCCGAGAACTTTTATCAATATTAGATAAAGCTAAAATTAAGTATTTCTTGCCGAGAAATATTGAAAGCAAATGGGTGGTTATTGAACGTAATGATGAAGATAAGACCTATGAATTAATTAAAGATTGCTCAGAAATTGAAAGTATTTCTTATCATAATCCATATCCATATGAATTGATTAGTCGTCATTTTATTAATAATCAGATTTTAAAATTCCCAGCAGTTGACTTTTCTGATAAGAATTTTGTACTAATAGCTGGTCCTTGTTCAATAGAAAACTCTCAGCAATGCGAAAAAGTTGCCTCGATGTGTGAAAATAATCATCTACATTTCTTCCGCGGAGGAGCATATAAGATGCGGACATCTCCATATGACTTCCAAGGATTAGGCGAAGAAGGATTAAAAATTTTAGAAAACACCTGTAAAAAACATCATCTCTATTCGGTTTCAGAAATCGTCTCTACGGATGATATTGATAAATTTAAAAATGTCGATATTATTCAAATTGGCGCGAGAAATATGCAAAATTACGATTTATTGAAGAAAGTAGCTGCTCTTCATAAAGTTGTTCTTTTAAAACGCGGATTTGGCGCAAAAATTAATGAATTTCTCTATTCTGCAGAATATTTAATGTTATACGGAGCAGAATATGTTATTTTGTGTGAACGCGGAATTAGAACGTTTGATGATGAGACGCGTTTTACTTTAGATTTAGGAATGGTTAGTTACCTAAAAACCGTTACATATTTACCAATTATCGTCGACCCTAGTCATGCATCTGGAAGAAGAGATTTAGTTGAATCTATGACGATGGCTGCGATGGCTGGTGGGGCACATGGAGCAATTATTGAAGTTCATCCAGATCCAGATAAAGCTTTAAGTGATGGAAAACAAAGCTTAACCCTTGAAGGGTTTGAAATCTTGAAGAAAAAATTAGATAAGTTAGGAAAGGCCATCGATGATGGAAAGAACGTTTTGTAATTCAACTATTGCTGGTGAAATAACATTACCGGGTTCAAAAAGCTATTCTCATCGCGCGTTAATCGCCTCTTTTATAGCTAATAAAAAAACGATAATAAAAAATATTAATTTTTGTGATGATGTAAAAGAAACTTTAATGGTTTTAAAAGCTTTGGGAGGAGTCTTTATTGAAGAAAATGGCGACATTGTTTTTATAAAAAGAGAAGCGGCGTCAAATAAAATCTCGGTGGAAATAAAGGAATCGGCCTCAACGCTTAGATTTTTATTACCTTTAATGATTTATTTGACTAATGACGTTGAAATAACTTTATCGGAAAGATTATTTAACCGAGGTATCGCGGGATATAAAGACTTTTTGGTAGCCAATAATGTCGAAATAGAAGTTAATAAAACCACTTATCGTTTCAAAGGAACAATTTCTGAAAATGATATTATTGCCAAGGAAACAGACTCTTCTCAATATCTCAGCGGATTTTTATTTTTGCTTTCGCTTTTTGAAAAAAATTGTTTTCTGCGTCTTCCATCTGTAATCCATTCCCTTCCATATTTAGATATGACGATAGATACATTAAAAAGATTTGGTATTTATTTTTTAAGAAAAGATAACCTATTGATAAAAGAGTTAGTTTATCCATCTAAAATCGTTTACCATGTCGAAAGCGATTATTCTGCATTAGCTTATTTCGCGGTTTTAGGCTCAATTAAAGGAATGATAAAAGTTAATGATATTAATTTAAATTCCCTGCAGGGCGATAAAAAAATATTATCTATTTTGATGGATATGGGTGAATTATTTTTTATCGATAAAGATTATTTAATCTTTTCTCAAAAAATTTTACATGGCATATCTATCGATATTGATAACAATATTGATCTAGGACCGATTTTAATGGTTTTAGGATCCTTTGCCTATGGAGAGACAACGCTTCTTAATACTTCTAGATTAGTTAATAAAGAATCTGACCGCTTGCATAATATGGTTAAAGAATTAACAAAAGCTGGAGTAGATATTCAAATTGCTGATGATAAAGTAATTATCCATGGTAAGGCCTCGTATAAAGGTAATAACAATTTTTCAACATACCATGATCACCGAATCGCAATGAGCTTAATTATCTTTGCTTTGATAAATAACGGAGTATCAACTTTTGATGATCTAGAATGTATCAAAAAATCTTATCCTCGATTCCTTGAAGATATTGATAAAATCATTTTAAAATAACGTAGGTGATATTATGAATCAATTTAATCAAACGATTATTAGTTTAATTACACCTCCTTTAATGGGAGCAATCGCGGTTATCCGTTTGTCTGGTGATGACTGCTTAGAAATTACAGAAAAATTCTTCTCAAGAAAAATCGTTAAGCCGAGATATGCTTATTTTGGTGAAATTAGAAATGGGAAAGAGACTATTGATCAAGTTGTATTAGTCTATTATAAAGGACCAAATTCTTTTACCGGTGAAGATGTTATCGAAATATCTTGCCACGGATCGATGTTAATCGCTCAAGAAATTATTTCTTTATTTGTTTCTGCTGGAGTTCGTTTAGCCGAAAGAGGAGAATTTTCTTCTAGGGCTTTTTATCATGGAAAAATTGATTTAGTCCAAGCTGAAGCAATTAATTCTTTAATTAATGCAGTTACTCCTGAACAAAAGAAGTTATCGCTTTTTTCTCTTGAAGGTGAAACAAGTAAATTATTAAGCCCTCTTCTAGAAAAAATGGGAGAATTATTGGCGAATATTGAAGTAAATATCGATTATCCCGAGTATTTAGATATTGAAGAAGTTACTAAAGAAAGAATTGATGTTGAATGCGAAGAAATGATTAAAGTCTTAAATGAATTACTTGATAAGTCCGATAAATCACAATATGTCATGAACGGAATTAACGTGGCTTTAGTCGGATCACCTAATGTTGGAAAATCTTCTTTGCTCAACGCTTTATTAAATCAAGATAAAGCGATTGTTTCTTCTATTCCTGGTACGACAAGAGATTATGTTGAGGGGAACATTTCTTTAAACGGATTACCTTTGCATTTAATAGATACCGCGGGAATTCGGGAGGCTAATGATCCTCTAGAGAAAATGGGAATTGACCGTTCTTTAAAAACTTTTGATGAAGCAGATTTGATTCTCTTTTTACTCGATGCTTCTAGTGAGATGAGTCAAGAAGAGAAAAAATTATTATCTTTAATCAAAGAAAAAAATAAAAAGTATTTATTGGTTTATAACAAAAAAGATTTA
Organism: uncultured Bacilli bacterium; assembly: GCA_944332525.1. Lineage (GTDB taxonomy): Bacteria > Bacillota_I > Bacilli_A > RFN20 > CAG-449 > CALVJO01. The sequence continues at coordinate 7,266 of CALVKD010000050.1, forward strand.
ATAAAAACTTACGATGAAAATAAACTTTATATTTCAGCTTTAAATAAAGACATTAATAAATTAAAAGAAGCGATTCTTAAAGAGTTTGATCTTAATTTAAACGCCTTATCGCCAACGTTATTTTCTTCAAGAGAACGGGGGTTATTAAATAAAGCCCGCGATAACCTTGTTAAAGCTAGAGATGATAATAAATATCTATCTTTAGATTTAGTATCAGTTAGCTTAAAAGAAGCATACGATACATTAAAAGAAATCTTAGGACAAAGTGTCAACGTCGATTTAGAAAAAGAGATATTCTCTCATTTCTGCGTAGGTAAGTAAAATGATTTTTGATACGCATACTCATATTTATGAAGATCAGTTTGCTAATGATTATCAAGAGGTAATCAAAAGGGCAGTCGACAATAATGTTAAGTTAATAATGCTGCCTTCAGATAGCATATCTGAGGCTAAAAAAGCTCTTGATTTAGCTAACCAATATCCGTTTATTTACTGCGCAGTTGGAATCCATCCCTCAGAAACAGAAGGATTAGATTTAGAGACTACTTTACTTGAAGAAGAAAAATTGCTTTTATCTTCACCCAAGGTTAAAGCTTTAGGAGAAATTGGCTTAGATTATCATTTTGAAAATAGCGATGAAGTAAAAAATAGACAAAAAATATTTTTTATTAAGCAAATTGAATTGGCTAATAAATTACATTTTCCAATCATTATTCATTCCCGTGATGCTGCCGCGGATACATTAGCTATTATCAAAGAACATAAACCATTATATGGATTTGTTTTCCATTGCTTTTCTTATTCTTACGAAGTGATGAAAGAAGTCATTTCTTTAGGTGGGTATATCGGCCTTGATGGTCCAGTTACGTATAAAAATGCGGTTACTCCCAAAAAAGTAGCAGTCAATGTTCCTCTTAACCGTTTGCTTTTAGAAACCGATGCCCCTTATTTAGCTCCAGTTCCACATCGCGGAGAGAGAAATGAGCCTTCGTTTATTGTTAATGTCGCATCGATGATTTCGCAGTTAAGAAACATGACATTTGATGAACTTTGCTTCGTTACCTATCAAAACGGAAAGGATTTTTTCCATGTCTAAATATGTGATAGTTGTTGAGGGGACATCGGATATCAATAAATTAAAAAATCTTATCGACGCGGATTTTGTTTCAGTTAATGGATCGGCTATTTCTGAAGAAACTCTTCAATATTTAGAAGAGTTAAGCAAGCAAAGAGAGATTATTGTTTTAACCGACCCTGATTATCCCGGTGAACAAATCAGAAAGAAAATTAGTCAAAGAGTCAAATGCTATCATGCTTTTGTCGATAGAAAACATGCCTCAAACGGGAAAAAATTAGGAGTTGCTGAATGCGATAAAGAAGAAATTATTCGCGCGTTAAAAGACTTTGTTTTTCTAGGCGAGGATAATCATTCAATTAGTTTTAATGAATTTTGCTCATTACAGTTAACGGGGCCTGGCAGCGAAGAAAGAAGAGAAAAAGTCGCGAAACATTTTTCTTTAGGTCACTGCAATAGCAAGACTTTATTTAAAAGATTAAATATGCTAAATATTACTTATCAGCAAATTAAGGAGATTTTATGAGAATAGCTAGTAAAGAATTCGTCATTAAAAAGATGACGGAATTAATGATTTCCCCAAAGAAAAAATATTCCCAAAATTTCTTAGTTAATCTCGATGTCGTAAAGGATATCGTCGATAATTTAAAAGAAGAGAATATTGTTGAAATCGGCCCGGGATTAGGTGCATTAAGCGAAGAAATCTTATTAAGAGATAAAAACTTATTAGCTTATGAAATAGATGAAGAGATGTGCGAGCATCTGGAAGCATATTTTTCTTTTTATAAAAAGTTTCAATTAATTAAAGGTGATTTTTTAAAAAATAAATTTGCATTAGATGGCGAATATGATGTCGTCAGCAATCTTCCTTATTCTTTAACCACGCCGATTATTGAAAAAGTTTTATTAAGCGATAATCATTTGCATACTTTTGTCTTCATGGTTCAAAAAGAGGTCTATAGCCGTTTAAAAGGAACTGATAAAAAAGATTATTCGCCTTTAACGATTTTGCTTGATTATTTAGGCGGATTAAAGATTGTGACTAAAGTAAGTAAAGATCAATTTATCCCTGCTCCAAATGTCGATTCAATTGTTTTAAAGATAGAGTTTAATGAACACTTTCTTTCTAAATCTAAAAAAGAGTTTTATAAATTTCTTAACGCTTGTTTTGCTATGAGAAGAAAAACGATTTTAAATAATCTTATCGGATATTTTAAAGATAAAGAAAAAGCCCTGCTTTTATTAAACAAAACAGGACTTAAAGAAAATACTAGACCGGAGCAAATCTCTTTAGAAGAATATTTAAAAATGTTTAATGAATCTCTTTTAATAAAATAACTGTTTTATCGTTATAGAGGCATTCATAGAATTTACCTAAGTATTTGCCTGATGAAACGTTAGAAAAATAGGCGTTGGTATCGAGAGTTTTCTTATTGATTTCTACTTTCATGCTAACAGAGAAGAATAATGGGAACTTATCTCCGCGACCAACAATCTGGCAGCGACCCTTAGAATAAGTTCCTTTTTTGATGAAATGAGCCATTTTAAAAAACAAAATGACGTAATAAATAATAAATATTAAAAAGGCGATACCTAAAATTATATATAGTAAAAAGCTAATTAATTGAGGATTTTGACTAGTAAAAAAGAATATTAAGCCAATTGCTAGATCGATAATTAAGAAAAAGAGCCAAACCGCTAAAGCGGAAATGCAGAGTTTATGGGAAAATGTTGAAAACATATATTCTCCTTTCGTTAATAAGATAATAAAGATTTTTTAGACAAAAGAGAAGAAGATATCTTCATTAAAAGATAAAAATAAATAGGCAAAATGACTTATTTTATCTTCAATTGCTGATATAATAATTTTTAGCAATGGATTTTAGGAGGATTATCTATGGCTAATTATGTATTATCATGCTGCTCAACTGCAGATTTAACAAAAAAACATTTTGAAGATTTAAATATATCATATATTTGTTTTCATTTTGAAATCGATGGCAAGCAATACACAGATGATTTAGGTGTTAGTATGCCTTTAAAAGAATTTTATGACAAGATGAGAAATGGTGCTATGACAAGAACAAGTCAAGTAACCATGGGTGAATATTATGATTACTTTAAAAAGATTCTTGAAGAGGGTAAAGATATTTTACACGTCTGCTTATCATCCGGTATTTCCGGTAGTTTCAATTCTGCTAGGTTAGCGATGGAAGATTTAAAAAAGGAATATCCAGACAGAAAAATTTATGTTCTTGATTCCTTAGCAGCTTCATCTGGATATGGTCTCTTAATGGATAAATTAGCTGAATTAAGAGATAGCGGAATGGGCATTGATGAATTAGCTACTTGGTGCGAAGAAAACAAATTACGCGTTAATCACTGGTTCTTCACTACGGATTTAACATATTTAGTTAGAGGTGGAAGAGTTAGTAAAGTTGCCGGTGCGGTTGGTTCATTATTAAAAATTTGTCCGTTATTAAATGTTTCTGTCGACGGCAAATTAATCGCTAGAAAGAAATTAATCGGTGGAAAGAAAGCAGCTCAGGCGATGATCAATCAAATGGAATTACTCGCAGATAACGGCTTTGATTACAATGAAAAATGCTTTATGTGCCAATCAGATTGTTTAGATGATGCAAGAAAAATTGCTTCAACTGTGGAAAAAGAATTCTCACATATGAAAGGTAAAGTTGAAATTAACGATATCGGTACAACTATTGGCGCGCATACGGGCCCGGGAACAATCGCTTTATTCTTCTGGGGTAAAAAGAGAGAAGATTAATAAAAAGACCTGCATCGCTGCAGGCTTTTCTTATTATTAGATCAGGATATCTTTATAACTCTTCCAAGTAATGAATACCCTAGGGTATTCGAGCAAAAATTTTATAAAATAGAATTAATTGCAAGGAGGAGATAAGAGGTCTCCTGATTT
>CALVKD010000051.1 GCA_944332525.1 uncultured Bacilli bacterium
GAGAACGCATATTATTTTTTGTTCCTTTTTGTCTTGCCATGATAGATCCTCCTTTTTAATAGAATAACAAAGAAAAAAGTGGATGGGGCTTTTTTACCCTTGTCCACTTTTACACTAGCACTTCATATTGACCTGCTTTTTAATTATATCTACGTGAATATATTAAGAATGAATCTAAGGTTTTAGCAACCCCGTTTTTAATAATGTTATCCATTCTGTTCATCAGTTCTTCTAATGTGACATCTTTCCGGTTGTGGTACCAATCTTTAAGGCTATAGAAGAAGCCTCCGACTAAGAATTCAATAGTGAAGAAAGTAGCAGCATCAGATTCTGGAGCAACTTTTTTAAATTCTTGATAAAGATAATTTGATAGCTCGGTAATGATTGATGATGTTAAATATTTAGAAAAATTGGATTCAAAGATTAGACCTCCATAATTTTTTGAGGTGATAAAGATCCGCGCGACCATGCCAATTAATAATTGAGGATTTTCAATGTAGGCATTAATTGGATGTTTGGCGATGTTGTCAGTGATAATCTTCTTTAATTCACCTTCGATATCGACTAAGACATCAGCGATTGATGAATAATGGATATAGAAAGTGTTACGGTTAATATCGCAGGCAGTTGCGATATCCGTGACGGTGATTTCACTTGATTGATGATGTTGAAGCTGATTGATGACGGCTTCTTTGATTTTCTTTTTAGTCTCTAAAGTACGTTTATCAATTTTTCTGCTCATGTTTATCTCCTTGTTAACGTAAGTCTAAAATTGGGTCCTTAATTTCTGGTATTTTAGTGATTTCTAGAGGATAAAGGACGACTTCCTCTTCATCGTATTGATCGTTATATTCAATTTTGGCTTTAGCTTTAATCTTAATCCAAGAATCATCAGGGATATCTTGATTTAAGGTACCTCTGACTAAATAGCCATAGAGCTGGATATCATTCGCGCAGCAGGTGAGAACTTTTCTGCCAGCGATGAATTCATCTTTTTCAAGTTTATCGCTTCTGATAACCCAGGCATCAAAGGTAATAATTTTATCTTCGTAAGCTGGACGGTTATCAAATGTATCAATATAGAATATTCCAAAGTCTTCATCTTTGATTTCAATTTCTGCTTGATTGAGATTATAAGGCAATTCTTTTTCAAAAGCTTCCATTGTTGAAAGGCAATCTTCGTTAATTAAGCAATATAAGCATTGAGAATTAATGACTCTTAAGGTTGTCTTATATGGGGCTAAGGAACTTCTGTCATCATGTAATTTAGTAAAGGCGACAACGTCGCTTGCCTTGATGACATCGACGAATTGCTGACGCATATTTTTGAAGTAAATCGGGAAAGTTAATCCATCGATTAATGTAATAATTTGACTTATTTGATAGAACGATGGATAGGAGATTAATTGTTGATCCCAGAGAAAGTTCATCTCAATAACAATTCTTTTTGGCTTATATAATTTATAGATATCTGTTAAATGATCTTCGTTAAACTCGTCTTCGTTTTCTAAGGTCACCATTTCAACGTTATAGAGTTTTAACTCTTCTTTAGTGAAATCTTCTTCCCCTTCTTCACAGCGGATATAAAGCGTTTTGCCGCGTTTAGAAAATCCATCACGAGCGAAGGTCTTTTTTATGAATGTTGTTTTCCCGCTATCGAGAAAACCATTGATTAGAAATACTGGAATGTTTGGCATACTTATAAACTCTTGATTAATTCGTTAATCTTGTCTTCGTTTAATTTGCTGCCGATGACAACTAATTTACCGACGACATCTGGTTCGCCTTCACGGATTTCATAATCACCGGAAACAAAGTCATAGTAGTACCAATCTTTATTGTCTTCAGCTTTTAATACCCCTTTACTTCTGACGATAATACCTAAGTCTTCAGCATTCTTTAAAGTCTCTAAGAATTTAGTAAGGGATTCTTTATTGTAGGATTTACTAGTTTCAATACCGATAGCTTGGAAAACTTCATCAGCATCGTGTCCGTGGTGGTGATGGTGATGGCAGCAGTGATGCTCTTCATCGTGTTCATCTTCATCGTGATGATGGCAGCAATGATGTTCTTCATGGTGTTCATCTTCGTCGTGGTGATGGCAGCAGTGATGCTCTTCATCGTGTTCATCTTCGTCATGGTGATGGCAGCAATGATGTTCTTCATGGCGTTCATCTTCATCGTGGTGATGGCAGCAGCAATCATCGTCATCATCCATAGCTTCTTCAATTACCTGCTCTAACCATTTATCAGAGACTGAAGCTTTTTCTTCAAGTACTTCAAGAAGCTTATTTGGGTCGAGAGCGTTAATATCGGTGGTGATGATATTAGCATGGGTATTATGCTCTTTAATCATATTGACGATATCATCAACATCTTTATTTGCAACCTTATCAAGCTTTGAAACGATAATAGAATCGCAAGATTCAATTTGATTAATGAAGAATTCGCCAAAATTCTTTAAATAGATTTTAGCTTTCTTGCCGTCAACAACTGTCGCGACAATATTTAATTTTAACTCTGGTAAATTAACTTTTTTAATTGCTGCGAGGATATCGGATAATTTGCCGACACCTGATGGTTCGATAATAATTCTATCAGGGTGGTAGGTGGTGACTAATTCATCGATTGATGATTCAAAATCACCGACTAATGAGCAGCAGATGCAGCCAGCGTTAATTTCTTTAATTTTAATACCAGATCCTTTGAGGAAAGAACCATCTATTCCGATTTCACCGAATTCATTTTCGATGATAACTACCTTTTCGTCTTTGATCTTTGATGTGAATAATTTTTTGATTAATGTGGTTTTTCCCGAGCCGAGAAAACCGGAAATAACATCAATTTTAATCATGATAATACCTCCATTTAAGAGAAAAAAATTTCCCCTTGTTGATAATAATTAAACAACATTGTTTTTTCAAGTGATTAGAAATTTTATTTTTAAATTATTTGCATGTGAATAGTTTTTTTGGCTAGAAACAGATTTTTTTAATAAAAAGTAGTTCTTTTTTGAACTACTTTTGAATTAATTGATACAAATTATTTTTATGCGAAAAGTTTAGCTCCTATTTTTTGGTTTCTTTACTTAAAAGATTATTTAGTAAACCAACAAAAATTGTCGCGGCAATAAATTGTAAAAATTGAAACCAATCTTATTGCTTTCTTAATAATATTATTTGAAAAACGACAAAAAGAAAATTAACAATCATTGTTCTTACAGAAAATCCGGCTATTAAATTTAAAGCATAAGGGATGCTAGAAATAGGTGATGTACCAAGATTGGATTTAATTGAAAAAGCCACGCCAAATGCCATAAATATAAGTCCGATAAAAAGAATCAATATTCTCTTAACTGGGTGTGTAATTTTTTGCTTTGTTTCTTCCATAACTTCCCCTAATTTTAATATGCTAATTTGTAATAAATTAATGCAATTTTATAAAAAAAAGCATATTTATTATAATTAGAACTTTTTCGAGGCAAAGGTTTAATAAAAAATAAATAAAGTTAATTTTATATTACTATCATTTAATATATTTATTATTCTATAATAATGAAGTAGAACTTTATATGAACAAAGTTTAATTGTTATAGGTAATGAAAGATGAATGAATTTTTGAAATCAATAAAGGATTATTTTCTCTCGGGAGGAGTAGATTTAGTCCGCGGAATAACCATTATATTAGCGGGTTTTATGATAATCCGTCTCTTTATTAGATTTTTAAAAAGAAATTTATATAAGAAGAAAAATGTTGATAAGACATTACCGAATTTTATTATATCTTTAGTAAATATTGCATTGATATTTATTTTAGTTATTTATGCATTAGTTTTGCTAGGTGTTACACCAGATTCTATTGTTACGATTTTTTCTGTATTTTCTTTAGGTGTTTCTTTAGCTTTACAAGATACTATCACTTCTTTGGCTAATGGAATTATCATTATCGTCACAAAGCCTTTTGTTGAGGGGGAATACGTTTCTTTTTCTGGAACAGAGGGGACAGTTGTTTCTATTTCAATGTTTAATACAGTGTTGAAGACATTTGATGGTATGATGGTTACTATTCCTAATTCTACAATAACATCAGAAAATGTTAAAAATTATTCTCGTCTTCCAACAAGAAGAATTGATATATTAGTTCCAGTTGGATATGGTACGGATATTGGATTATTACACAAAGTAATAGATGAAGTTTTAGCAACGCAAACTAAAATTTTATCTGAACCTGCTCCTCAACTCGTTTTAAAAGATTATGGTGATTCAAACTTAAATTATTCTTTGAGAGCTTGGGTTCCAACAGAAGTTTTCTGGGATATTTATTTTGCTTTAACTGAATCCATATTATTAGCTCTTAGAAAAGCTGATATTTCAATTGATTACAATCAATACGATGTTCATATTAAAGATGATTCGCGTGAAGAAATCATCGTAGCTAAGGAGGATGAACATGAATAAACTATTGATAATTTTGAGTTCTGTTTCTTCTTCTATTACATCATCAACCTCTTCAGAACCTGAACAAGTTACACCAAATATTTATCCTATTGGTGAAGCAATTTTCTATTATTGTTTATTTGTAGTTGTAGTAGTTTTATTTATATTTTATATACTGAAAAGAGGTTCAGATAGTAAAGTTTTTTCTAATTTAGTCAATAAGTTAGGCCGTGATTGCGATCATTATTTAGATGTCATAACAAAAATTCAAAATGGTGCTGATATTACTAATTTTAAATTGAAGAAAAGATTTGGAAAAACTCTCTTAATACTAGCGCAGTTTGATACAATTTTTGTTCAGTATAAGGAAAAGACAAGACTTGATAATTTTGATAAGTTATTAAGTGAAAAACAAAGCGTATATAGTAAAATAAAGAAATTTGAAAAAGATGATGAAATTACATTAGAAGATTTAGTAGCTATTCAAGGTTATTTAGCTCACTTTAAAGGACAAATTGATCTTGTAAGAGGGTTAGTTAAACAATAGTATGGAATTAGAAAGATTACAAAAAATTATTTCTTCACGCGGATATTGTTCGCGGAGAAAAGCTGAAGAACTAATTTTAGCAGGGAAAGTTTTTGTCGAAGGAACAAAAATTGATTTTTTAGGCGCTAAATTTTTGCCTAATGTCAAGATAGAAATATGCGGTCAAGAAATAAAGAATACAGAAGAAAAAGTTGCTTTTGCTTTTAATAAACCATTAGGTGTTGTTTCCACAGCAAATGATGATCAAGGCAGAAGAACTGTAGTTGATTTTTTCAAAAACTTACCATACCGATTATATCCAGCAGGAAGACTTGATTATAATACTGCAGGTTGCTTAATTGTTACTAATGATGGTGAATTAGCTGCGTTAATAACTCATCCATCATCGCATTTAGAAAAAGCGTATATCGCTACAGTTGAAGGTTATATTACAGACGAAGAATTGAGAACATTACACGATGGTGTAATGTTAGAAGATGGTATGACTTTGCCTTGTAAAGTTTTACTTGGAAAGCGTAATCAAGAAGTATCAATTATTAAATTGATTATCCATGAAGGTAGAAACCGTCAAGTAAGAAGAATGTGTGAAGCTGTCGGACATAATGTTAAATCACTTTATAGAGAAAGTGTCGGAATAATTAATTGTAATGATATAGCTAGGGGTCATTACCGTCAGTTAACGTCACAAGAAATAACGCGTATTAAAGAGTTATGTCGCGATAATAAAGCTAATAATGTTATCCCAGACATCCGAAAGAAAAAATAATAGTTGACACCTGTAAAGTTTAAAATCATAATGAAGATAGAAAACTTCAGGGTCAGGTGAAATTCCTTCCCGGCGGTATACCCCGCGCGCTTCGGCATGAACTAGTGAAATTCTAGTGGCGACAGTAAAGGCTGGATGAAAGAAGTATTGTACTTTTTTTTAAATGTTATCCTGAGCTTTCAGGATTTTTTTATTTAAGGGAGGTACAAATCAATGAAAAAATCTGGGCTCGGTAAAAACGTTTTCGTCGGAGTGATCGGTTTAGCCGTCATCATTTTGTCAATCGTTTTGTATGCCTTAAATTATCGGAGCGTTGTCGTTGTTACGCTTGATTTAGTCGGAGCTTTATTAATGTTCTTGGCTATTTTCTTAAAAAGCGATACAGAAAGACAGAAAATGAATGTTCGCGACATTACCATCGTCGCAGTTATGGGAGCATTATCAGCATTACTTTATATTTTTGTTAAGTTCCCTTTGCCGATTTTCCCGTCTTTCCTTGATATGCAAATATCGGAATTACCAGCTTTAATCACCGGCTTTGCTTATGGTCCAATTCCTGGCATAATGGTCATCTTAATCCGTTTTGTTATTAAACTTCCGTTTACTGGTACCGCGGCTGTCGGTGAAGTTACTGATTTAATTCTTGGATTAATTGTTGTCGGTGTGTCTGCAACTATTTATAAGTATAAGAGAACCTTCAAATGGGCATTAATCGGTATGGCGATATCTATGGTTTTAGCTACTGGAGCAGCTTGCTTAACAAACGCCTTTATCTCTATTCCGTTCTACTTAGAGTTATACTTCCAAGGTTCATGGGAACCATTAATTGCGATGTGCTCAATGATTCCAGGTATCAACAAAGATAACTTTATGACTTTATATTTGCTAGTTGGTATCGTTCCATTTAATTTATTAAGATACTTGATAGTTTACTTATTAACCGTCATTCTTTATAAGAGATTACATATTCTTTTTGAAAGAATTTCTCATGGCAAATCTAAGAAAGAACAAAATCAAGAAATTAAGCAAACAGTCAATAATCAGTGAGAGTTTATCTCTCACTTTTTTATTAGTGAATCCGTTAATTAAATCATTTAAATGATTTATATATCTGCTATAATTATTTTTAGATGAGGTAATAATATGAATCCAATAAGTAAGTTTTTTTCTAAGATGATGACGCAAATCGTCGCTAAGTTCATGCCGGATTCTTTAGCTCAGCAAGCTAATGTTATCGCTAAAGGTGCAGAAAGAGTCATAATAGATGATATTAATCCTTTAATGCGGCAAGCCGGAGCGGAAGGTATAGTTTTGCTAAAAAATGAAAACGATGTTCTCCCATTAATTAAGAATCAGCATATAGCTTTATTTGGACGCTGCCAAATCAATTATTTTTATGTCGGATACGGATCTGGCGGAAATGTTATCGCACCTTATAAAGTTTCTCCGTTAGAGGCTTTTGAAGAAGATAAAAGCGTTATTCTTGATGAAGAAGTTTTAAATACCTATAAAGCTTGGTGCGCAGATCCTAAAAATGCTCCGTTAGATGGATTTTGGGGTCATTGGCCGATGCATTATGAAGAAATGCAACTTGATGAAGATTTGATTAAAAGAGCCTCAGAACGAAGTGAAACAGCAATATTTATTTTAGGTCGCGCGGCTGGTGAAGATAGAGAAAATACTTTAACTGAAGGTAGCTATTATTTAACAAAAGATGAAAAAAATATTTTAAAGTCCTTAAGAAAATATTTTAAAAAACTTATCGTTATCCTCGATTGCGGCAATATTATCGATTTAGCTTGGGATGAAGAAATTAAGTGTGATGGTCTTGTCTATGCTTTTTTAGGTGGACAAGAAGCTGGGCATTCTCTTGTAGATCTTTTAACTAATAAAGTTAATCCGTCGGGAAGACTCCCTGATACAATTTTAAAATCATATGAAAAGAATATTACTAAGGATTGCTTTGGTGGTAAGAAATTTAATAATTATGTAGAAGATATCTTTGTCGGATACCGCTATTATGAAACTTTTGCTAAAGATGATGTTCTCTATCCTTTTGGATATGGATTATCTTATTCTCAGTTTGATTTAGAAATGGTTTCTTATAGTTATCAAAAGACTGTTCATCAAATTGAAGTTAAGGTGACTAATAAAGGTCCTTTTAGAGGAAAAGAAGTTGTTCAGTTATATGCTAAACCTCCTTTTGGAAGATTGGCAAAACCATTAAGAAATCTTATTGCTTTTGCAAAGACAAAAGAGTTAGCTGTCGGTGAAGAAGAAACATTAACTTTAACCTTTACTGACCGCGATTTAGCTTCCTTTGATGATAATAATAAAACCGGTTATGCTTTTAGTTTTGTTTTAGAAAAAGGTGATTATGAGTTTTATTTAGGTAATAACGTTCGCGATGCTAAAAAGGTTTATACATATCATCTCGATAAAGCGGAAGTTGTTGAAAAACTAGAAGAAATTTGCAATGTCACTAATCCTTTTAAACGTATTACATATAAAGTTGAAGGTGATGAAGTGGTAAAAAAATATGAAGAAGTATCTTTGTCTAAACGTAATTATAAAAAAGATATTCTTTCATCATTGCCTAATGAATTAAAACATATCTCGGAACATTACGATTTCTTAGATGTTTTAAATAAGAAGATTACTTTAGATGAATTTGTTGCTTCTTTAAGTGATGAAGAATTAGAAGCTCTTACTAGAGGACACGGAATGATGGGTTCACCTTACGGAGTTAGGGGTAATGCAGGAGCTTTTGGAGGAATTATTAAAGAGTTAAATGACCGTCACGTTCCAGCAATTATCACTTCTGATGGTCCGGCCGGGATTAGAATCTGCCATTATGCTTCACTTTTACCATGCGGAACCTGTTTAGCTTCTACGTTTAATTATCAATTAACTCAAGAGTTATTTACTAAGCTCGGTGAAGAAATTGATGGCTATAAAGTCGATGTTATCCTTTCTCCGGGTATGAATATCCATCGTAATCCATTATGCGGACGTAATTTTGAATATTTCTCAGAAGATCCTTTATTATCCGGAAAGATGGCTGCCGCGGCTGTGAAAGGTATTCAAACCCATGCATTAGCCGCTTGCCCAAAGCACTTTGCCTGCAATAACCAAGAAGTTAGAAGAAATCATAACGATTCCCGCGTTTCTAATAGAGCGTTAAGAGAAATCTATTTAAGAGGTTTTGAAATTGTTGTTAAAGAAGCTTCTCCGCGGACAATTATGTCATCATACAATAAGATTAACGGAGTCTGGTCACATTATAATTTTGATTTAGGTTATACCGTTTTAAGAAAAGATTGGAATTACCAAGGCTTAGTGATGACCGACTGGTGGATGCGGATGGCATCTTCACCAGAGTTCCCTAATATTAAAGATAATGCTTACCGCGTTAGAAGTAATATCGATGTCTATATGCCAGGTGGAACCAGGTTTGCTAAAGAGTATAAATCAGATGGAACCTTACTTGCTACTTTAAATCAAGAAGGCGGAATTACTAGAGGTGAACTTCAAGTAACCGCGAAGAGAGTCTTAACTCTTTGCTTAGAAAAGCTAGAAAGAGAAAGTAAGTAATTAATAAAAGCACCGTATTAACGGTGTTTTTTTATGCGTATAAGCAAAGAAAAAAGGCTCCCTTGTAGGAGCCTCTTGGAGGTTTAACCCATTACGTAAGCAAAGCTTGCCGCGGTACCGGAAACGGTAATCATCGTGAACAAGATTGCATTGATTAAGGAACCTAACCAAACATTGCCGGTCTTCTTGTAAAGGAGACGAGAAATAATTGTAGCAATGATTAAGATTGGTAAGATTGGGAATAAGACAATGTAACCAAGTGCCATGTCGCCTTGCCATAATTCGCCGGTTGATTTGAATGTAGCGTATTGAATGGTGATGACGAGTGCAATACCGAAGATATTGAAGAAGGCATTGATAGCGATTGTTGCCCATTCTGGGAGGTTCTTCGCTCTGTATGTCTGGTTAGCGATGCCAGCGCAGAGATAGAAGATTGCGAAGAAGAGGAGATATCTCATAGCGGTTGGAACCATTTCTGGGATATTGAAGACTTTGATTGCAAATGTCCAGAGACGGAAGTCTGTCTTGAAGATAGCCCAGTTAAGGAAGACGATGAGATAGAGGATGATGACGACGCCGAAAGCGACGACTAATGTTTTTAATAAACCAGTTCCGCTGATCTTAGCAGTGGCGAGCGGATTTTGTAATTCGGCTGAGTCTTTATTCAATTGTTCATCATGGTATTTATAGCGGTGAATACCGTATTTAATTATGAAGAAGAATAAGACGATTAATAATGCAAAGATACCACATGCTGCTGACCAGAGAGCAACCCAGTTAGTTGTATCTTGTGGATATAACTGAGTATTTGGGAACCATCTGCCGCCCCATTCTGTAACAAAGTCATGGATAATAAATCCTGAGAACATTGTACAGATTATAGCAGGGACAAAGTAGAAAATCCAATCAAGTGGAGTCTTGAGCGGTGAGACTTCTTTATCGAGCAACTCAGGGGTAACTTCTATATCGTGATAAGTATATCCTTTGTCTTCGACTAGTTCGACTTTAATTTTTCTTGTCTTTAATGACTTGAAAGCTGGAATTGTGAGAATTAAGGAAACGAGTGGGAAGATTAAGAAGAAGATAGCGAGTAAGCCGATTGTGGCAAAGATTTCTTTAATATACCAAACTTGATTATAGAGACCTTTGACTTCAAATCCGTTTGGTGTGCCAAAGGCGGTGTAGAAGAAATCGACTAAGTGAGCAGTTGATGGAATGGACCAGTGATTTAATGGGTGAATTTCATCAGCTTCATAGATAACGCGGAATGGTTCATCAATCGCGGTACCGAGTGTAGTTGTGGTAGCAACTCCGTTGACGTAATAAGTTCCGTTACCGATATTGATTTCGCTGCCAGCTTCGTAAGAAACTCCAACGAATTTAGCAGCGCCGGTTGAATGGAGATAGTCTCTACAAAGTGTAGGTTCGCCATTGCTATCGGTTGATGCGAAGAAGAATTCGTCATCAGAAGCTTTTAACATACCGACGTCAACGTCGCTTCCAGCACCTAAGAAGGTAGACCAACCTTGCATTAAGCCAGCTGAGATAATGCCGAGCCCGCCATTGTCTGCGTTGTCTTCCATTAATGTCATAGCGGTTGTATAACCACCCATTGAGTGGCCAGAGATACCGACTTTATCTTTGTCGACAAAATCGAGATTGTAGAGATATTTTGCGGAATCGTATAAGCCGTTAGTAGCCATCATAGCACCAGTTTCGCCAGTGTTAGGATAATTACCGTGACCTTCTCTATCGACTGTTAAGACGACAAATCCGCGTCTAGCTAATTCGATAGCGAATGGGAGTTGCATTTCGCGGTTGTTGAGATAACCATGGGTCAAGACGACACCAGGTAATGGGTTATCTGCTGTTGCCGCTTTTGGCTTAAATAAGATACCGGATACAACCTTACCGGCGACTTTAGTTTCTTTTGTAGTGGTTTCACCGGTTTCTTCATTATAGACTTCTTGTGTAATATAACCGGTATTTGTTTCGTTACGCAAGTCTGTTACTGCAATAGTTCCACCAGCTGATTGGGTTAATGATCCACAAAGGGATGTAATGATTATGACTAATAACCCAATAATCAAGCAGAGCAGACTTTTTTTGTGCTCTAATAAATATTTTCGCATTTGATTAAATACCCTTTCTTTTTTTGTTGATGACTAGTTTATTCATCATCCTTCAAACAAGCCATTCTAACGGCTTTATGCCAGCCTTTTAAGCGTCTCTCCCTCCTTTCTAGATCCATCGAAGGGATGAATTCTCTTTCGATGACTTTGTTGTTTTTAATATCTTCTATATCTTTCCAATAACCAACTTCTAATCCTGCTAGATAAGCAGCACCTAGAGCGGTTACTTCGACAACTTTTGGACGTCTAACGACGCATCCTAATACATCGGCTTGGAACTGCATTAAGAAGTTGTTCTTCGATGCACCTCCATCAACGCTTAAGGAAGTTAAATCTGTACCTAAATCTTCTTCCATAGCTTTATAAATGTCATAAACTTGATAAGCAATACCTTCTAAAGCGGCTCTGATAAAATGTTCTTTTTTAGTGCCTCTAGTTACTCCGCAGATTAATCCCCGTACATCTGGTTCCCAATGCGGAGCACCTAATCCGACAAAGGAAGGAACGATATAAACTCCATTACATGAAGTTACAGCATTAGCATATCTTTCGGTTTCTTCAGCAGATTTAATTAAGCGCATTTCATCTCTTAACCATTGGACAATTGCTCCTCCGACAAATATTGAGCCTTCTAGAACATATGATGGTTTTTCATGATGTAAGCAGCAAGATAAGGTAGTAATTAATCCGTGTTTAGATTTAACGCAGACATCACCGGTATTTGCTAATAAGAAACATCCGGTTCCAAAGGTGTTTTTAACATCTCCTTTGTTGATGCATAATTGGCCAAAGAGAGCTGCTTGTTGATCGCCGACAACTCCGCAGATAGGAATTCTATGCCCTAAGTATGATTCATCAGCATATCCATACATATATGAAGATGGATGAACTTCTGGAAGTATGCATTTTGGAATATTGAATAATTTGATTAAATCGTTATCCCATTTTAAGGTATGAATGTTAAATAACATTGTTCTTGAGGCGTTAGTATAGTCGGTTGCGTGGATTTGTCCGTTTGACAACTGCCACATCAAATATGTATCAATAGTACCGAATAATAATTCGCCTTTTTCAGCTCTTTCACGAGCGCCTTCGACATTATCAAGAATCCATTTGATCTTTGTTGCGGAGAAATAGGCATCGATAACTAAGCCGGTTTTTTCATAAATCATATCGGCATAGCCTTTTGCTTTTAATTCATCACAATAATCGGCGGTCCTTCGGCATTGCCAAACTATTGCATTGTAGACTGGTTCACCAGTTTTTTTATCCCAAACAATAGTTGTTTCTCTTTGATTGGTAATACCGATCGCGGCAATATCTTTAGCTTGGACTTTCGCCCTAATTAATGCTTCAGGAATAACTCCAACTTGGGAGCCGAGAATTTCAACTGGATCATGTTCAACCCAGCCGGTATGAGGATAAATCTGAGGGAATTCTTGCTGTGCTAGTCCTAAGATTTCCCCTTTGTGATCAAAGACAATTGCTCTTGATGAAGTTGTTCCTTGATCTAAGGCTAAGATATATTTATTTCTTTCCATAGGTTACCTCTTGATATCAATATTTTTAGTAGCGACGACATCAACTCCGGTATTAAGAACGTTTTTGATGACGATATCACCGATATGAACAGGGGCTGTTAATGTAACCTTGCTAATTTCTTTAAGAACTTCAAAGATTAAACCTTTTTCTACAGAATCCTGAGTTTTACATGAGACGACCGGAATTTCTCCTCCGGTGACTTTGCAAATCGAAGTAACTGTTCTTTTTGGACAAGTAACTTCTTCTCTAGCGTATTTATCACCTCTTAAGCAAGAATTACCGGTGACTTTTAAATTATTTAAGTCGCTGTCATCGACTGTGATGTGACAGCCGAGTGGGCAGCAAATACAGATTAATTCGCGCATAGGTTAACCTCTCTTTACTAAGGTCAGTTCAATATTTTGACCTGCTTTGATTTTCTTAACGATGTCTTCTTTGACTAAAAGTGTTTCCATCTCGCCTGGTGTGACGATTTGTTTAATCTTTTTAGCGACCTTTTCTCCATCGACAAGTAAGGCTACTTCAACATTTTTATAAACGTTGCTAACACGCATTTTGAATTGGATTGGCGTATAATCAGTATCTTTCTTTATTAATTGAGGAACTGAATAGCGAACACCATTACTAGTTTTGACTTCTAATACTTGATCTCTTGATGAGATGGATTTATTAAGATATCTAACTGCGCTTTTACCAGCGTTTGTTGATTCTTCTGAAACATAATCGACTAAATCGTGAACGTGTAATACGTTACCGCATTCAAAGATTCCATCCATTGAAGTCATCATGCTTTCATCGACAATAGCACCGTTTGTGACTCTTGATAATTCAACACCGCAAGTACGAGCTAATTCGTTTTCCGGTAATAAACCGACTGAGAGAAGTAAGGTATCGCATTTAATTTCAAACGCGGTATCGAGAATCGGATTAAGTTTTTCATCGACTTTTGCCACGACTATCGATTCAACTCTGTCCTTACCGTTGATTTTAATAACTGTATGTGAGAAATATAACGGGATATCAAAGTCGTTAAGACATTGGACGATATTTCTGTTAAGACCGGAAGAATAAGGCATTAATTCACAGACAGCTTTGACTTTTGCTCCTTCAAATGTCATTCTTCTTGCCATGATAAGACCGATATCACCTGAGCCTAAGATAACGACTTCTTTACCGACTTTTAAGCCGTCGATATTAACTAATTTTTGAGCAGTACCTGCTGAATAAATACCTGCGCATCTCGCACCTGCGATATTAATCGCACCTCTAGGTCTTTCTCTGCATCCACATGCTAAGATAATTGCATCTGCTTTGATTAATAATAAGCCATCTTCTTGATTAACCGCGGTGATAATTTTATCTTTATTAACATCAATAACAGTTGTGTTTAATTTATAAGGAATATTATCTTTTTTAACTAATTCAATAAATCTAGAAGCATATTCAGGTCCGGTTAATTCTTCTTTGAAGGTATGTAAGCCGAAGCCGTTATGGATGCATTGATTAAGAATGCCTCCGAGATGTTCTTCTCTTTCAAGAATTAAGATATCTCTTTCGCCTTCTTCATAGGCTCCGTGAGCTGCTGCTAAACCTGCTGGGCCGCCTCCGATAATTACTAAACGATGATGTAACATTATTTTTTACCTCTTATCTACCATGAATGATTCATGGCCTTTCTTGGTGACTGAAGTAATATCTTCATGTAATTCTCTAGCGATTATTTCCATTACCTTTGGAGTGCAGAAACCCATTTGGCAGCGACCCATTCCGGCTCTAGTCCGGCGTTTAACTCCGTCGAGATCTTTAGCGCCAGGTACTCTTCTAATCGCTTCGACTATTTCGCCTTCTGAGACGACTTCGCAGCGGCAGATAATATGTCCGTATAATGGATTTTCTTTAATTAACGCTTCTCTTTCTTCATTAGATAGATAAGCAAAGTGCGGGATACCTTTTCTAACTGGATTGAAGTTTTTGTTTTCGCTTAAATTTAATTTTTCTGCGACTTCTTTAGCAACATGAACTGCTATAGCCGGAGCAGATGTCAGACCTGGTGATTCAATGGCTGCGACATTATATAGGTTAATTACATCTTTGTCATAGCCAACGATAAAGTCATCATAATTCTTGGCATGCGCTCTTAAGCCTGCAAATTGAGTGATGATGCCTCTTTTTGGAAGATGCGGCATCGTTAATAAAGCTTTATTCCAAACTTCGTTAAGCCCTTCAATTGATGTATCGACATCCTCTTTACTTTCTTCATCATGTGCATTTGGACCAACGATTATGTTTTCATGAGTTGTCGGTGTGACTAAGATACCTTTTCCCATCTTAGTCGGTGTTTGGAATAATGTATGGCTTGTTAAATAGCCATAAGTTTTATCTAATAAGCAATACTCACCTTTACGCGGGATGATTTGGAAAGGTGCTTCTTTATTAGCAACTAATTCGTATATTTTATCTGCATAAACACCAGCACAGTTTATTAATGTATCGCATTCATATGTTTGATTATTGCTTGTTGTGATTACAAAGGTGTGACCCTTTCTATCAATTTTATTTACTTCAGCATCAAAAACGAATGTGACACCGTTACTAGCAGCATTTTCAGCGTAGGCTATT
This sequence comes from uncultured Bacilli bacterium, assembly GCA_944332525.1. Classification (GTDB taxonomy): domain Bacteria; phylum Bacillota_I; class Bacilli_A; order RFN20; family CAG-449; genus CALVJO01. The sequence continues at coordinate 15,637 of CALVKD010000051.1, forward strand.
GTCATTTCATATGGTGACACGATACCAGATGTTGGTGCTAATAAAGCTACTTGTACTTGATCATTTATTTCGGGTTCTAATTTAAGAATTTCATCGTGACGGATAATTCTTAATTGTTCGACACCATTAGCGATACCGCGGTGATATAATTCTTCAATTTTATCAATAGAATCATCTTCAAAACCTAAGACCATTGCACCATTTTGTTTAAATGGGAAGTCGAGTTCTTCAGATAATTTTTTCATCATCTTATTGCCTTCAACATTAAATTTTGCTTTTAATGATCCTTCTTTAGCGTCAAATCCAGCATGGGCAATGCCAGAATTAGCTTTACTTGTTCCGACTGAAACGTCATTTTCTTTTTCTAGAACGAGAATAGAGGTGTTATAACGCGATAATTCTCTAGCAATAGAACAACCGACGACACCTGCTCCGATGATTATAATATCTTTATGCATTTTTCTTTTCGTCGTAAGACTTATTTTGCCTCCTACATATCATATTCTAATATGCAAAAAAATGTTTGTAAATAATAAAATGTAAGCGCTTACTTAATTGATGTAATATTTAGTATGTTTATTACATAAACATAATAAAATTCTAATCATTTTGATAAAAAAATTAACAACTGCAAAAAACTTAATTTTTATATAAAAAACTTAATTTTAAATAAAATTTGGTTTTATTTTTTTATAGTCGAATAAATATGATTGATTTTAATCAATAAATTTTTATTAACCAAGTTTATTTTCCATTTTAAATTTTCCTTAATGCCTGTATAATTATTACGAAGACAAATTGTTTTTTAGTCTGAATTGAAAGGAATTTATATGAAAAACACAAAAAAATTATTCTTATCATTATCAGCCTTTGCCTGCGTTTTAGGACTTGCAGCTTGTGGCGGTACTTCAACAGCTTTACCACCTTCAAATAGTGGTAGCGGATCAAACACTCCTAGCACATCTACTCCTGCACCTGCTGAAAACACATTTGGTGAAGGCATTACCGATGGTGAAAAAGCTTTCTTCCCTAGCTTAATTTCGGGAACTGGTGATTTCACAAAAAATACTGATTTCGCTGCTACTGGTTCATTAACCGATAGATTTGATGTCAAAGTTGGTGGAACATTAAAATACATTATTTATAAAGGTGCAAAAGCTAACGGATTTGGTATCAATATTACTGCTTATATCGGTGTTGATGTCTCAACTTTCCAAATCTCAGGATTCAAGACTGTTGGTGATGTTCACTCATATGATACAAGCGCTGATATTAGTTCTTTACCATTAGTTGGAACAGATGGAAACATCACCGTCGCTAATGGTTCAATGAGCGGTTCTACAGTTTCTGCTAATACTCTTGTTGATATTGCTAAAGAAGCGGTTGCTCAAGCTAAAGTTGATGCAGGTTCATCTACAACTGAAAATACTTTCGGTGACGGCATTACAGCAGATGAAAAAGCTTTCTTCCCTAGCTTAATTTCGGGAACTGGTGATTTCACAAAAAATACTGATTTCACTGCGTCTAAATCATTAACTGACAGATTTGATGTTAAAGTTAATGGAACTATTAAGTTCATTATTTATAAAGGATCAGGTACTGTTCCACAAGATCATACAGTTGTAGCATATGTCGGTGTCAATGTTGAAACTGGTAAGATTTCTGGTTATGAAATCGTTGGTGATCCAGTTTCATCAGCTTGGATGGATTCTTATGGTGATGCATTCAATGATTTTGGTGATAAGTTTGTCGGAACAGATGGCAATATCACTGACACAGTTTCTGGTGCTACTGTTTCTAGTGATGCATTCAAGACAATTGCTAAAGATGCAGTTGCTCAAGCAGCTATTGATTTTGAATAATTATCAATTTAATTAATAATATAAAAGGTTAACCTAATTTGCTGGGGGTTAACCTTTTTATTTGTCTAGAATTATTTATCTTAGTATTTTATAATATCTATAAGTTATGGAGAAAGAGCAGAATCAAACGTTTAAAATCATGACTACTTGCTACTTGCCGATTGGATTAATATCTGCAATTGCCTGTGTTTTTAACGCGGTTAATCATCTTTCTTTTGATTTAATGCTTAACTATAAAGCAACGATGATTATCTTTGCTATTTTAGTAGGATTATTCATCTGCCTTTTTTATAGTTTTTATGTGTTAGATACAATCTTTATAGTTAGAAATTTAAAGGTAAATATTAGAGTCGGAATAATGTTAATGATTGTTTCAATTTTAAACATTATGACTCAGTTATTTATTTCAAGAAATGATGATATGTTATTTTTAGTTTTATCATCATCGATTATTACTTGTTTAACTTCAGTGGCTTTATTAGTTACTTATATTGCAGAATATTTTTATGATACGAATCATCAAATCGATGTTGAAAATAATGAAAAATAGCCATTCTTTCTTTAAATATTCTAGATAATGATAATATTTACAAAAGTATCATTTACTAAAATTATTATGCTTGCAGATTTTACATGTGGAGTTGATAAATATGGAAAATAATGTTGTTGTATTTAAAAATGGTGAATTAGAATTAATGGTAAATGTAACACCAAGTAGTGATACAGTTTGGCTAAATAGGGAACAAATGAGTGAACTGTTTGACCGGGATATTAAAACGATAGGCAAACATATTTCAAATATCTTTAAAGAAAACGAATTAGATAAAAATATGGTTGTCGCAAAATTTGCGACAGCCACTAAATAAGGTGCTATTCGATGAAATATTAGACTATGAATGTAGAATATAAGAATATTAATTATTCCCTTAATTTTCCTAGATAAGGATAATTGATTTTATTAATATATTGTTCTGCAAAAATAAAGGTTATGACTAAAACTATCATATAGTTCATATAGAAATAAGAAACATCAAATAATCCATATAATCCAGAGAATCCATAAGCAAAAATTAAAGTTAATTTTTCAATGTTTATCTTTTTTATTAACGTATAATATTTTTCAAATAAATGCCATAATAAACCAATTAAGCCAATTGATCCGCAGGTATACATGGTATGTAAGATTGTGGAATGAGCAAATTGATAGGCATCTGGTTTTACGTCGACATGTCCGCTTAATGTATTTGGATAAAGTATTCCATATCCAAAAATCGGCTTTTGTAAAAACTGCTCAATAAATTTTTGATAAATAGGTACACGGCCATTCATCGCACCTAGATTAAAACCGTTTAAGATAATTTTATTAATCGCCGATAGAATGTTTGCTCCATTTATTTCTAAAATTACCATTCCAGTGCAGCCGATAGCTATAACAGTAGCAATAACCAATATTGTAATTATTAATTTTTTCTTTTCATTTCTAAAGGTAATAAAGAACCCAATTAACATAATAATCGCAGCAATTGTCCCAATTGCGATGCAGCCGCGGGAATAAGAGATAAAAATTCCAAATAACTGAGTAATTGCAGCTATTTGATAGATAACCATAGAATGATAGGTATGGGATCTAAAGGCTAAATAAACAGTAAATGGTATCGTCATTAACAGCATCAATGATAAGTTGTTTTTGCCTGCCCAACCTAATTTTATTCCTGATTCAGTTAGAGCTTCTAAAAAATCACCAGTACTTATAAAGTAACTTATCTCTTGGACAACAATAAATAAGCCAAAAATCATCATAATGTAAGCTAAATCTTTAAATGAATAATGATGATTTGATGATATGAAATAGTTATAAAGAAATATTAATAATAATCCTAATCCTAACCCTATAAAAGGCTGGATAAGACTATATTTGGTATTAACACCTATTCCACCTAAAGTTAAGCCAATAGTGAATAAAAATAATCCTAAAGATAATTTGCCTAGTTTTATTTTAACAGGCATTATTATCATTCTTATGATTAATCCAAGCAATAAAATAGCTAAGGCAGTATATAGATATATTGGTGATGTTAAGACATCAAATGAATGCGAAAAAACGGATGGAATAAAAAAAATTAATGTTAAAAAATAATATATATCTTTAACAAATACTAAAAGCGAAAAGCAAACTATACCTAATATAGCTAATTCAATACCTTCAATATGTATAATTAGTTCTTGTGAATATTCATTTTTTGATAAAGCAAAAGTAATTAACCAAAAACCATAAATAAGAATAGCTGAAAGAATTGAAAAAATTTTATGGATGTCTAGAAATTTTTCGTAGTCTTGTTTTTCGGCTGTTTTAATCATGGTTAAATCCTTTATTAGAATTATAAAATATTGAATATATTGTTTACAATGTTTGAAAAATATTTAGACAAAATAACACTTTAATATAATTTTTTTTGCAAAATTATATATATAATAATGCAATCTATAAAATTGATAATACAATTAATACAAGGAAAAAAATAAAAAAATGGCAAAATAATGTTCATGTATTGCATTTATGGTAAAATCTTTTTACTGACTATAAAATAGTCAAGTGTTTTTTGGGGGTCAAGATGAAACTAAAAAATCTTTCGGAAGAAAAAAGACAAGAATACATTAACATGGGCAAAGATGTTATGGATAAGCTTCCAGAAAACGAAAGATTAATCGCAGCTTATGTTAAATGTGAAACTGAAAGAAATAGATTAATTGATGCTGAATATGAGGTGTTTAAAATTAAAGACAATAAAGTCTATGATTTTTTTAAACGCATGTTTGATCTTACAGCGTCTTTTTTTAGCATAATTTTATTAAGCTGGTTATTTTTAATTGTTGCTTTGATGATTAAACTTGGTGATCGTGGACCAGTTTTATATAAATCAGTTAGAATCAAAAAAGATGGTTATCCATTTATTTTCTATAAATTTAGGTCAATGTATGTTAATGCTGATGCTGATAAATATAGTCTGAAAGGTGAGAATGAAGTTAAAGATGGTCCAACATTCAAAATGGGCAATGATCCTAGAATAACAAAAATAGGACGTATTTTAAGAAAAACATCTATTGATGAATTGCCTCAGTTATTTAATATTTTAAAAGGTGATATGTCAGTGGTTGGACCTCGTCCTTGTACTCATCAAGAATTTTTAAAATATCATAAGTATCCTGAAGCTAAATTTAGACTTAAAGTACCTCAAGGTTTAACAGGTCAATGGCAAGTTAATGGAAGATCTACTACAGATTTTAATGGAATGTTAAACTTAGATTTAGAATATATTACTAAAAAGAGATCTTTTTGGTATGATATTTTTCTTATTTTAAAGACAGTTATTGTTGTTATAACAGGTAAAGGGGCAGAATAGATGAAAATAGTTATGTTAGGTCATAAAACTGTTCCATCTCGTGATGGGGGTATTGAAGTAGTTGTTGATCAGCTAGCCACGCATTTAGCTGCCAAAGGTGAAGATGTTACTTTGTTTAACCGAAAGAGAAAACATCAAAAAGACGAAAAAACAATAACTGAATACAACGGATGTCATGTCAAAGAGATTTTTACAATTAATAAAAAATCTTTAGATGCGATTGTCTATGCTTTTTTTGCTATGCTCAAATTAAGATTTAGTAAAGAAAAGTATGATGTTATTCATGTCCATGCTGAAGGACCATGCTTCTTTTTATGGATGCTCGGTAAAAAGCATCGCGGGGCACGGTTAATTGTTACTATTCATGGATTAGACTGGCAAAGAAGCAAATGGTCAAGATTTGGTACATGGGTATTAAGAAAAGGTGAAATGCAAGCAGTTAAGCATGCTGATGAAATAATTGTTTTAACTAGATCAGCTAAATCTTATTTTAGACAGGTATATCATAGAACAGTAAGAGTTATTCCTAACGGAGTAGAGCCAGCTGTTTTGAGAAATGCTGATTATATTAAAAATAAATGGGGATTAACTAAAAACTCATATATTTTGTTTTTAGCGAGAATTGTTCCTGAAAAAGGACTTCATTATTTAATTGAAGCTTGGAAATTAGTAAAGAAACAAATAAATACTGATAAGAAATTGGTTATTGCCGGAGATGAATCTCATTCTAAAGATTATTTTGATAAGATTGTTAATATGTGCAAAGGTGATGATTCAATTATCATGACTGGTTTTGTTCAAGGTAGACCATTGGAAGAATTATATTCGAATGCCTATCTATATGTTTTGCCTAGTGATATTGAGGGTATGGCCATGTCATTACTTGAAGCAATGAGCTACGGCAATACTTGCTTAGTATCAAATATTCCTGAAAATCTCGCGGTTATTGACGAAGGATGCTTTGTTTTTGAGGCTGGCAATGTTGATAGACTAAAGCATCAAATTAAAAAGATTATTAATTTGAACTTAGTTACACATGAAAATATTAAATTACCTTATACTTGGGATGAGGTTACTCAAAAAACGATTAATGTTTATGAGAACTCGATAAAATAAGAGGGTTATTGAGAATAAAAATTATTTGTCATTAAATTTGTTGATTGTTTAGAAAGAAATGGGTGGTATTTATGAAAGGTATTATTTTAGCTGGTGGATCCGGAACGCGCTTATTCCCACTAACATTGGTGACATCGAAACAATTGTTACCAATTTATGATAAACCAATGATTTATTATCCTCTTAGCACACTTATGCTAGCAGGAATACGAGATATTCTAATTATTTCTACACCAGATGATACGCCTAGATTCAAAAAATTATTGGGTAATGGCTCACAATTTGGCATAAAGCTTTCTTATGAGGTTCAAAACTTTCCAAATGGATTAGTTGAAGCGTTCTTAATTGGTGAGACTTTTATTGGTAATGATGCGTGTGCTTTAATTTTGGGCGATAATATATTTTATGGTGCTGGTTTGACAAAACATTTGCAAAATGCGGTAAATAGAGCAAAAAATGGTATTGTTACTTTGTATGGATACTATGTACCTGATCCGAGAAGATATGGTGTTGTTGAATTAGATGAAAATAACAATGCCATTTCTATAGAAGAAAAGCCGCTTGTACCTAAATCAAACTATTGTGTTACAGGATTATATTTTTATCCAAGTGGTGTTTCTAATATTGCAAAAAAAGTTCTACCTTCACAACGAGGAGAATTAGAAATTACAGCGCTTAACAATTTATACTTAAATGAATATGAAATTCACGTAACAACTTTAGGCCGTGGATATTCATGGCTAGATACCGGTACACATGAATCTCTAGCTGATGCTTCAAATTATATAAAATCTTTAGAAGAACACCAGGGATTAAAAATCTCATGTCCTGAGGAAATAGCATTTTATAATGGATGGATATCTAAAGAGCAATTAATTTCTATTGGTGAATCTATGGCTAATAATCAATATGGCCAATATTTGATTAAAGTATCAAAAGGAAGAATAATATATCCTAGTAAGGATAATAAAAGCAAATAGGGGTGTTTATGCTTATTAATGAAATAGTTAAATCTTGGTCATGCCATGATGGTATAAAAGCAACTAACGAAATTATAGATATTATAAAGAAAAAAAATGAACTTTTTAACGTTAATATTAATATGTCAAAGTTATCTTTGCTAAGAAATTGGAAAATTAACAAAAACGGAGTGATTGAAAATAGCAATGGCAGTTTTTTTAAGATTACAGGAATAGAAAAAATTGAAAATGATAAAACAATTGCATCACAACCAATTATTATCCAAGATGAAATTGGTTTTTTAGGGATTATTTGCACATTTATAAATGGTATTTTACACTTCTTAATGCAAGCAAAAATAGAACCAGGAAATATTAATAAAATTCAAATATCCCCAACTATTCAAGCGACTAAAAGCAATTTTGAACAGAAACATGGTGGAAAAAAGCCGGCATATTTGGATTATTTTATTCACGATTCTAAATATGAAATTATTGTCGATCAAATACAATCTGAACAAGCTGGAAGGTTTTTAAAAAAAAGAAATAGAAATATAATAATTTTTGTGCCTTATGGTGATATAGAGATTTTACCATCACATATATGGATGACGCTTGGTCAAATAAAGCAACTTATGCGATATGATAATTTAGTAAATATGGATACTCGCACAGTTTTATCATGTATTCCATTTGGATTTTATAGTGATTCAAAAAAATGTTTGCAAAAATATTTTTCCAATCAGTTTTTATATAATTCACTTTTTAATGATGATGTACCTGACATTGTTAAAGCGTATAAAAAAATAAATGATTTTAAAATGTTCCATCATTCTTATTCTGAGTGTAAATCGTTGTATGATTTAAAAAATTGGAAATTAACTGATAAAGAAATTATTTGTAGAGATAAAGCTAATTTTAAAGTTATTTTTTGTGATATTGAGATAGAAGGACGCGAAGTAAAATCTTGGTCACAACCTCTATTTGAAGCTATCGGTAATGCTCTATTTGTATTATTTGTTGCAAAATTTGATAATAAATATAAATTCTTAGTCAAATTAAGCCATGAAATAGGAACTTTTGATGATGTTGAATTAGGTCCAACTATCCAAAACGAATTCATTGATAATGACAAGATGCCAAGTAATCAAATTGAAGAAATATATATTGAGCACATAAAAAATAGAGATAGGGTACTATATGATGTATTTTTATCTGAGGAAGGTGGAAGATTTTATCAAGAACAAAATAGAAACGTTATAATTGAAATTGATTGTCATGAATTGAATGATTTAGATTCAAACTATATTTGGCTTGATTTTAAAACATTAAATATTCTTGAACAAAGTAATAATGTTCTAAATATTCAATTACGGAATTTATTATCTTTATGGGAGGTTTAATTTATGAATAAGATACGTTTTGGAGTTTTATGCCCTTCTGAAATTGCTTTTAGACGTTTCATGCCAGCATTAAAAAAGATTGATAATGCCGAATTTATCGGAATTGCCCACGCTGATGAAGAGGAATGGTTCGGATCAATAAATTCTTCACATGATTTAACAGTTTTAGAAATTGATACAAATAAAGCAAAAACATTTATTGATACATATGGTGGAAAATTATTTAATAGCTTCAAAGAGCTAATTTCTTCAAATGAAGTTGATGCCATTTATATTCCGCTTCCACCGGCTTTGCATTATAAATGGGCTAAAATGTCTTTAGAACACCATAAGCATGTTCTTGTTGAAAAACCTTCAACTACGAGCTATGCTTATACATCAGATTTGATAAGTATTGCTAAGAAAAATAATTTAGCATTGCATGAAAATTATATGTTCAATTTTCATAGTCAATTAGATTCTATTGAAAAAATAATAAATGATGGTATTCTAGGTGAAATTAGATTATATCGAATCGCATTTGGTTTCCCATTTAGGGGTGCAAACGATTTTAGATATAAAAAGAAATTAGGTGGAGGTGCATTGCTTGATTGTGGTGGCTACACTATCAAATTAGCTAATAGATTATTGGGAAGAACATCAAAATTAATTGCTCATCACTTAAATTATAAAGATGATTTTGAAGTTGATATTTATGGATCGGGTACATTAATGAATAATGATGGGCAAACAGCTCAAATTTCTTTTGGAATGGACAACGCGTATAAATGTGAATTAGAGATTTGGGGATCAAAAGCAACGCTTATTACTGATAGAGTTTTAACGGCACCAGATAGCTTTGAGCCGACCATATCGATAAAAGATAATTCCAGTATAAGAGAAATCAAATTACCTGCTGATGATTCTTTTAAAAAATCGATAAATTATTTTATAAATTGTATTAGCAGTAATAAAATTAGAGAAGATAATTTTGATAAGATATTGTTGCAATCACATATTGTAGATGAATTTAAGGAGGATTAATTATGGGAGCAAAAATTATAGAATTAGGAATGGGGGTCAAAGTTATTGAACCTGATTATTTTGAAGATTATAGGGGTTATTACTGCGAAACATATTCAAAGAGAACATTAGCAAACTTGGACATTAATTTAGAATTTGTTCAAGACAACCACTCTTATTCAATAAAAAAAGGAACGATTAGAGGGATTCATTTTCAAAATAATCCAGTACCTCAGGCAAAATTAGTCCGTTGCACTTCTGGAAAAGTAAGGGATTATGCGGTAGATTTAAGAAAAGATTCACCAACATACAAAAAATGGGTATGTGTTGAATTATCTAAAGAAAATAGAAAACAAATTCTTATACCTTCTGGTTTCGGACATGCATTTATTACATTAGTTGACGAATGCGAAGTATTATATAAAGTAGATGGCTTATATGAGCCGAAATTAGATAGATCAATAAAATGGGATGATCCTGAAATTGCAATACCATGGGATTGTGATAATCCTATCGTCTCACAAAAAGATATCAAGGCACCATATTTAAAAGATTCTGATTGCAATTTTACTATGGAAGAAAATAAATAAGATTATGAAATATGCAATTGTTACTGGTGCAGATGGCTTTATTGGCCATTGCTTAGTGAAACACCTTTTATCATTAGGTGTTGAAGTATTTGGGATAGGTATCAACCAAGATAAACTTTTAGATTTGAATTGCGATAAACTTCATTTTATTAAAGCCTATTTTGAAGATTATATTAACTTACCAACTTTATTACCAAAATTAAACTATGATGTTTTTTTTCATTTTGCTTGGAATGGTGTTTTCGGACATGCATTTAAAAATTATGAATTACAGCTGTCAAATGCAAAATATTGCTGTGATGCTTTAATGATTGCAAAACAACTTAATTGTAAAAAATTTATTTTAGCATCGACTATTAATACATTGGAAACTAGACATTATATGTCACTTGATTATTTTGAACCTAGATATACCAATATTTATGCAATGGCAAAACTATCTGCTGAAATGATGTGTAAGACATTAGCATATCAAAATAAAATTGAATTTAATTGTGGATTAATTTCGATGGTTTATGGTGAAAATAATTATTCTATGATGATTCCAAATGTTGTAATTTCAAATTTACTTCAAAATAAGGAATCTAATTTAATAGATTATAATACAAAATACGATGTTATTTATGTGGAAGATGTTGCAAATGCTTTTATTGCCATTGCAGAAAAAGGAGTTAATCAGAAAACTTATTACATAGGACATAGTAGTTTATCTACATTTGGTGCTATTTTTACAAAAGTGAAAAATTTGATTAATCCTAATGGTGTTTTGAATTTTGGAGTTTATAAAGACACGACAATAATAGATTACTCACTTACTGATATATCTGCATTGAAAATAGACACTAATTTCGAGCCTGTTAATGATTTTGATAAATCAATCTTATCAACAGCAAATTGGATTAAAAATAATTTACTAGGGAGGAAACAGTAATGTCTAAATTTTTAGTAACAGGTGGGGCAGGTTTCATAGGTGGAAATTTTCTCCATATAATGGTAAATAGATATCCAAATGATCAATATGTGTGTATTGATGCTTTAACATATGCAGGCAATATGGAAACATTAGAACCAATCATGAATAAGCCAAATTTTAAATTTGTCCATGAAAATATTTGTAATAGAGAAGCTGTCTTCAAATTATTTGAACAAGAACATTTCGACTATGTAATTAATTTTGCAGCAGAATCACATGTTGATAGATCAATTGAAAATCCCGAAATATTTTTAAAAACAAATATTTTAGGAACACAAGTATTAATGGATGCTTGTAGAAAATATGGTATAAAAAGATACCATCAAGTATCTACTGATGAAGTATATGGTGATTTACCATTAGATAGAAAAGATTTATTCTTTACAGAAACAACTCCATTACATACATCATCACCTTATAGTGCTTCTAAAGCAGGTGCAGATCTTTTAGTCCTTGCTTATCATAGAACTTTTGAATTGCCGGTTACTATTTCTAGGTGTTCTAATAATTATGGACCATATCATTTTCCTGAAAAACTAATACCATTAATGATTCAAAAAGCTTTAAAAAATGAGCCATTACCGGTTTATGGAAATGGTCAAAATGTTAGAGATTGGTTATATGTAGGTGATCACTGTAATGCTATTGATTTAATCGTTAGAAAGGGCAGAGATGGTGAAGTATATAATGTAGGTGGTCACAATGAAAAAACTAATTTAGAAGTTGTTAAAACAATTTTAAAAGCATTAAATAAACCAGAATCATTAATTACATACGTTAAAGATAGACCAGGACATGATTTAAGATATGCTATGGATCCAACAAAGATTGAAACAGAACTTGGTTGGAAACCTGAACATACTTTTGATACAGGTATTCAAGAAACAATTAAATGGAATTTGAACAATCAAGAATGGATTAATCATGTTGAATCAGGCGAATATTTGAGATTTATTAAAAAAAATTATCATAGGTATTATTAAAGATGGAAGATTTAATTAGTGTTATTGTTCCTGTATATAATGTTGAAAATTATTTGAAAAAATGCTTAAACTCTCTTTTAAATCAAAATTATAGTAATTATGAAATTATTGTTGTCGATGATGGATCAACAGATTACTCAGGCAAAATTTGTGATGATTTTGCAAATAAATATTCAATTATTACAGTTGTACATAAAAAAAATGGTGGATTGTCTTCTGCTAGAAATAAAGGATTAGAGATTGCAAAAGGTTCGCTAATTTCTTTTGTTGATAGCGATGATTATGTATCAAATAATTTTTTATCTGAATTGTATAAAAATATGATGCTTTATAAATCGAATATTTCAATTTGCTCAATGTATTATTGTTTTAAAAATAAGAATATTAAAAGAATATCTTCAAATTCTTTATCGTTGATGGATTTTGAACAGGCATTCATTGAAATGAACAGAGGAAATTACTTTGATATGGCTGTATGGAATAAATTGTTTAAAAAAAATTTGTTTGATAATATTAAATTTCCTGTTGGGAAAAAAAGTGAAGATTATTATGTAATGTATTTACTTTTTGAAAAAGCACAGATAATATCATATGTTCCCAAACACTTATATTATTATGTTCAAAGAGAAAATAGTATTTCTAAAAGTAAAAATATTAATTATGATCATTTATATGCAGCAAAACAGCAATTAGATTATATCAAAGAAAGAGGTTATACTAAATTGATAAATGAGAGTTATTTGGCTGTTTGTAGTAGCTATCTAACTATATATGATTTTTTTCTAAAAGCACATGTTAAGCCATATAGAAATTTTATCATGGAAACCAAACAATATTTAAAACAAAATTTTCGCTTAATTATAAATTCAAATATTTGCTATAGTAAAAAAATTCAATTTATTTTATTTATTATTTCCAAAAGCTTATACAATAGTGTTTTTAAAATCTATAGAAAGATACGGAGAGTACAATGATTCAAGATTTGATATCTGTAATAATCCCAGTCCATAACATTGGTGCATATTTGTACGATTGTGTCAAAAGTGTAGAAATAGCATTGGATTGTTTTGCGTATGAAATATTGTTAATTAATAATTTTTCTTGTGATAATTCTTATGAAATTTGCAAAAAATTAGCGAATCATAACAGAAATATTTTTGTATATAATGTAGATGAAATGGGGGTTAGTTATGCAAGAAATTTTGGAATTAAGATATCAAAAGGAAAATATATAGCTTTTATTGATGGTGATGATTTAATAAATAGAGATTATTTTAAAATTCTAATGCAGCAATTTAACTTTGGATATGATTTTGTTTCTTGTGCGCATCAAGAATTTTATCCCTCTGGGAAAAAAAATATTGTGAATGATGTAATGTATATTGCTAATAATAATTTAGAAGTAATGAAAGATTTCTATGTTTTTCATAACATGGGATGGAATGTTTGGGGAAAAATTTTTCTAAAAAAATTAATGGATAATGTTAAATTCGATGAAAGTTTAAAAAATGGTGAAGACATGGTTTTTTTATACAACATATGTAAAAAAACTAATAAATATATACATATCGGAGATTATTTATACTATTACAGGATGAGAAGTTCTTCTTCATCTAATATAAATAGTTTGAAAGGAAGATTTGCGTTATTGAATTTTTTTGATTCACTATGGCCCAATGAAAAAAATTCTGATTTCTTATATTTTTATTTTTATTATTATATGTACATATTGGAGTTCATAGTATTACACGATAGAAAAAATATATATGATAAAGAAGTTAATAATTTTTTAAATAATCTTTTGAATAAAATTGATAATAATACTTTATATAAACTTCCATTAAAAACAAGATTAGAAATAATGTTAGCTAGGAAATCAAAATCATTATTCAAAAGGTTTGTAAAAATATACTCTATATATTATTTTAAAAAAAGAAGGAAAGAGGAAAAATGAAGATTTTATTCTTGCCAAATTGGAAAGTAAAACATTATGATAGTGTACCAGAAAATATTCAACCATCTAATTATGTCGTTGATAATCAAAAATTTTGGTTTTTTAAATATTTTTTAACGGATGTTAGTGTTGATGTTTTAAGTATTCCCCTTTCTGGAGTTAAAAATAAAATTGAAAAAATAATTCATTTTCATCTTTTCCAAACGTTTAAAGCAATAAAAACATTGAGAAAGGCTAGATATGATATTATTTTCGTACATGGTACAGATAGTGCTATATTTTTGTGCTTTTTAAAAAGATTACTACGAATTAAAACTCCTCCGATAATTGTAGTTGATATAAGTTCTTTTTACCATGGTACTACGAATGGGATAATCTTTAAATTTTGCCAGTATTCAAGTAAAAAGATTGATTTTTTGTTTTATCATTGCAGTTCACAAAAAGATTATTTTAACAAATATTTTCCATGGCTAACCGATAAAAGCGCGTTTGTTAAATTTGGCGTTGATGTGGATTATTGGATTAGTAAAAAGTTAAACAGACCTAATAAACTATCAAATTATATTGTTTGTGCTGGGTATAGGATGAGAGATTGGAATACTCTCATTAATGCTTTTGAAGAAATTAATACAAATGTGAAACTTCATTTGATAGGAGCTCCAAATTTTAATATTAATTTTAATAAGAATAAAGTGAAAGTTTATCCAATTCTGCCTATTGATGAATTAAATGAACAAATAATAAATGCTAAATTTTCTATTATACCACTTGTTAACTTAAATTATTCTTTCGGCCAAATGACACTACTACAACAAATGGCTTTAGGCATTCCAATATTAACATCGGATTCTAATTCAATAAAAGATTATATAAATGAATCAGATGTAATAGTATATAAATCCGGCAGCATTGAAAATTTAAAACATAATTTAGAATTACTCTTGAATTTAGATGATGATAGTTTAAAGTTACTGGGTGTAAAAAATCAAAATTTTGCAAAAAAAGAAAACAATGAAGTTGACATGGCACATTTTTTTGAAAAAGTTATCTTAGAATTGTTGGGGAAAAAATTACATGAAGAAGATTAAAATAAATATTGATTGGTATGCATGTTTATTGCTAATTTTATTACTATTAGATTCTAATTTTTTATATTTGATAAACACAGACACTATTCATTTATTTGGTATGTCATATCTGGATATTTTTTTATTTATAAAATTGTTAATTATTTTATTTGCGCTCATAATTAACCTAAAATCAAAAATTAATTTTGAAATTATCATTTTTTTGTTTGGCATATTTTTACTATTTTTTATTGGATCATTTAGTGCCTGTATCTCTTATAGACAATCTATTTTGGAGGGAATTGTCGCTCAAAGGTATTGGTTGACATCTATGTTAATGTGCATACCATTTTTTTTCTGGCTAAAAGCTTCTAAAATCAGCATAAAAACTATACATCGTTGTTTATTTATTTATTGCTCGCTATATTTATTTGTTTGCATTGTACAATATTTTCTTTCTAAAGTAATTGTTTTTACTTATTCCCCTAATGATGGATCAAGTAGATATGATGGTAGCAGATATTATTTTGAATATGGTGTTTTGATTTTGACCGCTTTGATATCTTTAAATTATTTCTTCAATAATTTCAAAATAAGATTTTTATTTATTCCTATTTTTACTTTATTCTTTTGCTTGGTCATTCTCAAAGCGAGAATGACATCAATTGCTTACATTTGTTCGATATTAACTATGTCTTTTATCAGCAAACTTGATTATAAAAAGAAGACGTTTGTCATACTAGTATGTATTATTGGTATTTTTATTTTTTTCAATACAAAAATGGGTAAAGATGTTATTGCCACGATTTTTAATTTGGAGGATTCAAATAATACATTAACAATTAGAAATAAAGGCAGAAATTTTTATTTGACACAACTATTATCTTCAGCAAACTATTTTCTATTTGGACTTGGTGTTGCAAATATTCATAATCAAAACGCGCAACTGCTTTCTGGAAGTTTGAGTCGGATATATGTTGTGGATAATGGTATTTTTGGATCCACTTTCCAATATGGTTTTATTGGTTTAATCATGTGGATGATTATTATGTTAGTCTGTTTGAGATATGCTTATGTTATTTACAAGAAAAAAAATAATTTATTTTACGTTTCTTTTATTGTCTTTGATGTTATTGGTTTTATTACTATTCAACCTTTGTTTTGGAGAACTAATATAACATTTCCACTATTTTTTTCTCTTATTGTTTTTGAAAGAGAAAAAATAAAGAATAAGGAGATATTCCATGAAAAAACTAGGATTAAATTATATTCTTAACTTAATTTATGAGATATTACTAATCGTTGTTCCTCTAGTTGTAACTCCATATGTTTCTAGGATTTTAGAGCCTGATGGCATTGGCAAATATTCTTATTGTGTTTCTATTGTTTATTATTTTACTACAGCAGCTTACTTTGGTTTCACTTCGTATTCACAAAGAGAAATAGCTAAATACGAAAATGATGATGCAAATCAGATAAACAACTCTATCAATATTTTATTAGATATGGTCATATTAACATTAATCATTTCATTTTCATATATTATAATGTTGATTAGTGGAATATTCGGGGGATACGAAAATTTATTATGGATAATGTTGATAAATATTATTGCTATACCATTTGATTTAACATTTTATTATAAAGGAAACGAAAATTTTAAAATAATTGTTTTTAGAAATATTATAATTAAAATTGTATCAATTGTTTTTATATTTATTTTTGTAAAAGAAAAACAAGATTTAACAATATATGTTTTTATTAATAGTGCCTCTATATTGATTTCAAATTTATCTTTATGGTTGCCATTTTTAAAAAAAATATTTCAGTCAAAATCTAAGATTAAGATTAGTTTTCAACAAATTTTAAAACATTTTAAAGGAGCTACAATATATTTTATACCAACAATAGCTATATCTATATCAACCATGATTGATAATACATTAATTGGAGTTCTTGTTAAAGGTGATATTACAAATGAAAATGGTGAAATAATTAGAATATCTGATTTAGAAAATGGTTACTACTCTCAGGCAAGCAAAATTGTCAAAATGTTGATTACGGCTATTACATCATTGAGCTTCGTTATATTACCAAGAAATACATATGAATTTGAGAGGCAGAATATAGACAATGCAAAGAAAAACATGTATTGGGCTTACCAAATAATATTTATGATAGGCATGCCATTAATTCTTGGGATGATAGCAGTTTCAAATAATTTTGTTCCATGGTTTTTAGGAGAGGGATATGAAAAATGTGTTTATTTGATAATTATCCTTTCCCCCATGATTTTATTTAATGGAATTACCTCTCTTATTGGATATTCGTGGTTGATACCTATTGGTAAAGTTAATTCATTTACAATTGTTGTGACAATCATAGCTTTTGCTAACCTAATTGTTAGTGCGACTTTAATTCCATATTATGGGGCTTATGGCGCAATTATTGGAACATTGATTGCAGAATTCATCGGTTCGGTTATTTCTTATATTTTTGTTATGAAAAATTTTAGCCTTAAATTAATATTAAAAAGTATATATAAATATTTAATTTCTAGCATACTTATGTTTATTATTGTTTATAGCATTTCATTTCTATTGTCATCGTCTGTTTTGAATACAATTATTTTAATTATGATAGGTATTGTATCATATTTTTTGTCTTTAATTTTATTTAAAGATGAACTATGCTTGAAATATATTTCTAAGGTATTTAAATCCATTTTTAAAACAAAGAAATAATATTTATATTTTAAATAATTTTTTCTTATAGAATTGGAGGTCAATAAATGATTGGTTGTGTAATATTGAACTTTAATGATGCATCTAGATGCTTAACTTTGGCTGAAAATTTATCTTCTTTTAAGATAATTGGAATTATTTATATAGTTGACAATTGCAGCAATGATGATTCTATGTCTTTTCTTGAAAAAAACGTTAGAAATAAAAAAATTAAATTTATTAAGTCTGAGTTCAATGGCGGTTTTGCATATGGAACTAATGTGGGAATAAAAGAAATAATAAAGCATCATGAATATATTTCAAGTATATTGTGTATTAATTCTGACATAATCGTAAGTGAGACACTAATTGAAAAACTGGATAGAAAATTGATGTCAACACCGAATTTAGGCCTTATTTCTGCTCGTATGAGAGGTATACATAATGAAGAACAATTGTCTTGGTGGAATAATTATAGTTTTAAAGAAAACTTACTTTCTAATTTTTATTTCTATGCGAAAAAAAAATATAGAAATCAAATCAATTATAAATATTCATCAGATTTTATGTTTGTTGATTGCGTTCGAGGAAGCCTTATGTTATTTAAAAAGAATGCACTAGTTGATGTTGGATTGTTTGATGAAAAAACTTTTTTGTATGGGGAAGAGACTATAATTTCTTGCAAATTGAGAAGCAGTAAATATAAAATAGGTCTTATTACATCAGATTATTACATTCATAATCATATAGAAAAAAATTCATCTTTGGTAAAAACAAAAATAATGATGAATAAGTCTAAAAACTATTATCTTAAGACATATTTTAAATATTCTAATTATAAATTATTAATATTAAAAATATTTAGTATTTATAGTTATATTGAATTTGCGACTATTTCATTTATAAAAAGTATATTAAAAAATAAATAAATATTATAGTATGGAGTGTAAAAATATGGAACAAAAGACAATTTATATTGCTACAAGGCACGCAATTTTCAATCAAGGATCAATATTGCAAGCCCTTGCGACACAGGTATTTTTTAAAAAACTAGGATTTGATTCCAAAATTATTGATTATGTTCCTAGCGAAGAAAGATTTCCTAAGATTATTTTAACTGAACTAAAAAATAATGAAAAATGGAATTCTAATATAGTAAAAAGAATTATTTTTGTCAATATTAAATTTTTTACAAAATTAATTTCTTTCTATAAATTCAATATTTATAGAAAGAAATATTTAATCTTATCTAAAAAAATTAAATCAGTTGAAAACTTAAAATTATTAGATAATGAAACAACCATTATGTGCTCTGGATCTGATCAAGTATGGGGTCCAATAATAAATGGAAAACTTTGCTCTTTTTATTTTTTAAATTTCAGTAATCATAAAAAAATTTCATTTAGTTCTAGCTTTGGAAGAAAAGTTGAATTGCCGAATGAATATTTGGATTATTTAAGAGATTTTGAGTTTATTTCACTACGTGATGGTCAATTTGTAAATTATTTGGATGATTTAGGATTGAAGAATGTGTTTTATGTTTTGGATCCAACTATGATGATTGATGAGAATTACTGGTATAAATTTGCTAGTAAAAAAATTGATGAGAAACATTATCTATTGTATTATCGTCTTCATCATAATGATACTCTTGAACAAGAAGCTGTTAAATTTGCTAAAGAGCACAAACTAAAATTAATAAGAATTTCAAATAGTATAGATCATGTTTTCTTATCAGGAAAAACATTTTCAAATATTGATCCAGCAATGTTTTTATCTTTAATTAAAAATGCCGATTGCGTACTTAGCGATTCTTTCCATTGCACTGTATTTTCAATTTTATTCAGAAAGAAATTTATTACTATATGCCCTGGTGAGACATCGCCTAGAATAACAGACTTACTGAATAGATACAATTTGAATTCAAGATATGCAATAAATATAGGAGATTTTTGCTTAAATAGTATATTTGATGATATAGATTATGTAAGAGTTTTTTCTAAAGTACATGAAGATAGGGAACTATTTTCTGAAAAATTAATGTTTTTGTTAAAAAATATATAGATTACATTATGCGAGGTTGTACAATGAAAAATATTACTTTTGTATGTAATTGGAATAAAAATAGAGAGAAAAGTTGGTCAGGAACACATTTATCACTTTATAGAGCCTTATCTCAATATTATGATTTAATTGATATTGATTTACACGTTGAAAATAAGAACATTATTTATCGGTTTCTGAAAAAAATTGGATTAATGAAAGATGATTTAGGAATTGGAATTTTAAAGAAGAAAAATAAAACTTTTGTATCAAATCCACAATACCCTATTTTGCAATTTTTTGATTGTCCTTATGATTTTAATAATATGCAATTTATTTATCAAGATTTATATTATGGGTATCTTGTAAATTTATTTAATCAGAATCCGTATATTTTTAAAATTAGTGGATTTCAAAACTGTGATATTAAAAAGTTAAAAAAAAGGGCATTTTGCCAAAAAAAATATTTTTTAAGCAACAATTGTGCTGGAATTTTTACTATGGGAAAATGGTTAGCTAATGAGTTAGTTCAAAATTATGGTATACCATCTGTCAAAGTTCATCACGTTGGCGTAGGCTATAATATCGATCCAAGTTTTATTGATTACAATATGAAAGAAAATAAAAGATTTCTTTTTGTTGGGCGTGATTTTAATAGAAAAAATGGTCAATTAGTTGTGGATGCGTTTAAAATACTTCATAATTTGAATAGTAGTTTTGAATTATATATAATTGGACCAGATAATTTAAGTTTAAATGAAGATGGAATTTTTTGCTTGGGTAATCTTTCTAATGTGGAAAAAATTAGATATTTCAATATGTGTGATGTCTTTGTTTTACCATCTATTTTTGAAGCATATGGCCTTGTTTTTCCTGAAGCGTTAATCTATGGATTACCTTGCATAGGAAGAGATGCTTATGAAATGCCATATTTTATAGAAGATGGGATTACGGGATATTTGTTACACAGCAATTCGCCTATTGAATTAAGCGAGTTAATGCTTAAGGCAATTACAAATACAACTTTGAGAGATAACGTAATCAAAAATAGGGAATATTATTTAAAAGAATATTCTTGGGATACAGTAGCAAAAAGAATTACAAATATTATTGAAAATGTAACAACAAGATATTATTGATTTGATTAGAGTATTTATTATAGAAAAAGATAGAAAATATGAATATTGAGATTATTAAAGATTGTTGTGGATGTCGTTCTTGTGAACAATCATGCCCCACAAAATGTATTGAATTTATAATAAATTCAGAAGGTTTCATTTATCCTACAGTAGATAAAAATAAATGTATTAATTGTTCAGTTTGTTTAAAAAAATGTCCCATTTATAACTATAAAAATAATGGATACGAACCTAAGGTTTATGCTTTTAAAAATCGAAATGATAGTTTAAAGTATTCAGCTTCTGGTGGCGCCTGTGATGCTGTTGCTAGGAAAATAATATCCAAAGGTGGTGTGGTGTATGGTGTTGAATATGATGATAATTTTAATGCAAAATTTGTTCGTATAACATCAGTAAGAGATTTAATAAAAATTCAATCATCTAAATATGTTTTTTCTGATACAAATAATGTGTATTCTAAAGTTAAGGAAGATTTGAAAAATGGGACAACCGTTTTATTCTCAGGCACATCATGTCAAGTGGATGGATTATTATGTTTTTTAGGAGAAAAATATGATAATTTATTTTGCATATCAATAATTTGTCATGGCGTACCTTCTGGGGAATTATTCAAAAAATATATTGAATACAAAGAAAAAAAAATAGGAAAGAAGATTATCGATTATAATTTTAGGTATAAAGGAAAGAATGGGTGGGGATGTACAGAAAAAATTTCTACGATTAGCAATGATGGCAAAAAACAAGATTATATTTGCGATTTAATTGATACGCCTTATGGATTTGATTTTTTAAATGGTTTCAATTATAGGGAAAATTGTTATAATTGTTTATACACTAATAAAAATAGGGTAGGAGACTGGTCTGTTGGTGATTTTTGGGGAGTTCAAAATCATTATAATATTAGTTTTAAAGAGGGGGTTTCTGTTGTTTGTGTTATGACTGAAAAAGGCTTAAAAATGATTAATGATTTATCCTCAGAAGCTGAAATTATAGAATCAAAATACGATATTGCAGCCAAGTATCAAGACAATTTGAAGCATCCCACTGCTAGAAAGAAAATTAGAGATACTTATTATAATAATTTTAATGATAAAAATTTTTTTGATAAAAGAAAACCAAATAATTCTATTAAGAAAATTATAAAAAAATTATTAAAAAAAATAATACCAAATAAAATTTTAAAAAGAATAATAAAACACTAATAAAATAATAATTATACGTGATATGCCTTTTATATAATAATGGGTAACATTAATATATATTATCTAGTTTGACTAGATAGTTTAATAATATATTAGTGCTCATTAATAATATATTATATGTAGTTGATTTTGTTTAGTGAAAATGAGCTAATTATATTAACAATTAATATTTATTTCTGTGATTCATATAGCATTTGTATGTTAATGAATTATAAATACTTAGAAATTATAAAATAATTTTTAGTGATTAGTGAAATTATAACCTATATAGTTTTTGATAAGCGATATACGTTTTTTAATCGATTATACTTTTCCTTTACATATTTATTTTCGTTTGACGAGATTATTTTGGCAGGTACTCCACCTATAGTCTTTCCACATTCATTTAAAGATTTTACTACTACTGCCCCTGCTCCAATAGTTGTGTCGTTAGGGATATAAATGCCACCTAATACTTTACTATCAATCATCATTTCAACATTATCACCAATAATTGGAAATTTACCACGCGATTGTCCAATCACACAACCCCTTGAAATGGAAAAATTTCTTCCGATTTTTGCATTACCATTGATTATAATTCCTTGTCCATGCCAAATTGCTAATCCCTCTCCAATTACATTTACAGGAAACTCACTATTTAGTTTATTACATTTGATCTTAAACCTCATTTTTAGTAATAAATAAAAAAAATTATGAAAAATATTTTTCTTGTTATTATAATGATATTCAACTTTTCTATATAAAATTTGAAATTTCCATAATCTATCCTTAAAAAGTTTAGGGTGTTTATAAGATTTATTTAAGGCGATTTTATCACAAAGTAAATAGTATTTAAGATCTTCATGTGTTTTTATCATATAGTAAATGAAACCTCCTTTTTGTTGTAAATATTGTTTTTTTGGTCTACAAATGAATTTAGATATAGTCACAGCTAATTTTCAGCGTAATAATAAATTTATTTATAATTTTTTTGTTAAGTTTTGAGCATTGTATTGGCTCAAAACGTAAATATATTTATTTTTTTCATTTTGCTCCTTTATAACATTAATTAGAAATTATTTTATTATAATTATAGTATATTTGAAATTGGAAAAAATAGTGAAATTATGTTTTTCTCGTTAAATTGTTTTATATATTTAATTGTTAATCGTATAGTTTTAGCCGAAAAAGCATCATAATTATATATAAGTATCACATTTATTTTTATTAAATGCATAAATATTTGATTTTTTTGTTTGGATTTCCTTTTCACATTACCTATCAATTGTAAGGCAAGATTATTGAGTTGTCTTACATTAATTTTTTTCAATTTTGTGGAAAATTTTTATTTAAATATAAATTTTAATCATAGCAAAGAATTAATTTCTGTTATCTATTATTATACGCGATTCAAAAAAATAATTTTAATTTTTGTATGATAATAAAAACTACCTAAATCCATAGAAGACCGATAGGCATATTAATTTCATTAGATTGTGTAGCCATTGTTAAAAAGAACTATGTTATAATTGCAAAAAAAGTGATTTCAGAAAATTAAGTTAGTATAGTATTGCATTTAAAATATCTACATATGTCTATGTTGAATGGGTATTACAATAGGAAAGAAAAAACATCGTATATTTTTATTTGTTCTTTTTCTTATTTTGAAAAGCACAAAAAGATTCAATACCCTGAAGGGATTTCAAGATATGAGATTAGAAAAAGTAGATATCTTTGCTTTGAAAAACAAAAGCCATTAAAAGAAAAGCCAAGTGATTACTCAAAAAGAAAATATCGAACTATATTAACAATAAATAATAGTAATACATATTCTTGGATAAAAAAAATCGCAAAAATTATTAAACTCATTTCTATCTAAATTATTATCAGATAGTGATATACCATATCTTCAATCGACAAGAAAGACTATTTCTAATATTACAAATGTTTCTAAACACCTAAGTGCAAGTCCATCGACTTTTTTTACTATTGATTTAAAAAATTTCTTCACACAAATTTCAGAGACTGATGTTACAAATTTATTTATTCATAAATTTAGATTTCAAAGACATATTGCTGAATTATACGTTAAACTAACAACTTCACCATCAGAAAATAACTCGGGGTTTGAATTAGGACAAGGACTACCAACTAGTCCATCACTAGCTTTTCTTATATATAGTGATTTCTTTGAGTTTTTATATAATTATTGCCTAGAAAGAAATATTACTATGACAGTCTATGTCGACGATATAACTTTTAGTACAGCAACAGAGAATATTGATCAAAATTTTATTAATGAAATTATTGGCTTATTCAAGCGTAATGGATTAATAATTAATGAGAAAAAGATCCATTATATTAGAAAAGGTAATAAAGCTGAGATTACAGGAATCTTTGCTATCAAAGAAAAAATGATTGTAAAAAATAATGTTCATGAAAAAATAAAAACACTATATAACGTTCTCAAACTCTATAAAAAAGAAAAAGACATAACTATAGATAAATATTTATTTTTATTTATGTGGACCGAAGGGACAACATAAAACCGCCTCCTATGGGGGCGAGAATTTCAAAGCAGTAGCGTTGAGTAAACAAAAACTTCCTCTGGTATAATAAGTAGTGTTCAATTGCCTTTATACTCAAGGAGGAAGTTTTTATGTCAAAAATTAAAAATGATGACACTAGTAGTTTATCACACACTAAATGGAATTGTCAGTATCACATTGTTTTTACACCAAAATATAGAAGAAAAGCAATTTATGCAAAATTAAGGACAGATATTGGAAAATATTTGAGACGATTGTGTGAATACAAAGGAGTAGAAATTGTAGAAGCACATGCAATGGCCGATCATATTCACATGCTCG